>JBBRVV010000140.1:0-5828 GCA_038246525.1 Pseudanabaenales cyanobacterium | reverse complement strand
TTAGCGATCGCTCGACTCCAGGCAACTGCGGTTCTCTTAAATACTCGTTTATCGGCTTTAGAAATTATTAATCAATTGAAGGTTAGCGAAACCCATTGGTTAATTCACGATCAAACAAATTTCGATTTAGCGCAGGAAATTTCTCAAAAAATCTCTGTAAATCTAACTCAAATTCCCTTGACTTTACCAAATTCAAATCCTCTTCTACATAATTCTCATTTTGATCTAAATCGTATCCAAGCAATTCTATTCACTTCTGGCACAAGTGGACAGCCCAAGCCAATTTCGCTTAGTTTCCAAAATCATTTTAGTAGTGCGATCGCGGTGAAGTCTTGTTTAGCTGAAGCTGCTGAAAACCTCAGTCCAAATCTAAGTGAAAACCTGAGTTTATGTTGTTTGCCACTTTTCCATGTGGGCGGTTTAGCTATGATTTGGCGTAGTTTAATTTGGGGAACAGGTTTGATTCTGTTGCGAAGTTTTAATCCCAAGGAAATTCATAATTCAATTGTAAAAGTGAATAATATTTCCCTAGTGCCGACTATGTTGCAAAGATTACTTACTGATCCAGATTTTAGATTGGCAGACTGGCAGAGATTGGATTACATTTTGTTAGGCGGAGAATCAGCTAAAGCCGAATTAATTCAGACTTGTCTCAAGCTAAAAATTCCGATTGCACCTACCTATGGCATGACCGAAGCGGCTTCGCAAATTGCTACCCTAAATCCCGCCGAATTATCAGCCAAACCAAACTCTGTTGGAAAACCACTAGCCTGTAATACGCTTAAAATTCTGGGAGAGAATGCTAAGGAATTAAACTCAATGGAAGTAGGAGAAATTATAGTTTGCGGCAAAAATATTTATCTAGGCGAAGCAGAATGGCTGCATACTGGCGATTTGGGCTATTTAGATGCAGAGCATTATCTCTATATTTTGCAAAGACGCACCGATTTAATCATTAGTGGCGGCGAGAATATTTATCCCAGTCAAATCGAAGCACTTTTAATTAATCATCCAGCTATTTCTGAAGTGTGCGTGGTGGGAAAGTCAGATCCAATCTGGGGACAATCTGTAGCTGTGGTGTTTGTAAGCGATCGCTTGCTCACGTTAGAAGAAATTCAAAATTTTTGTCTGGCTCAAGGTTTAGCAAAATACAAACTTCCTAAATACGTTGATCAAATCTCTGAATTGCCCAAGACTGCTAACGGTAAGATTCAACGCCAGCTTGTTAAAGAAATGCTTACTGAGCATAAATCATAAGATTGAATCACAAGTATTGTGCTGCAGACTTAGATAGACTAGTATCCCAAGTAATTGCTGAGCAATTGCTCAAAAGCCCAATTTGCCTTCATAAAACTATAGAATATATATCTTAATTTAAAAAATTTCTTAAATCTTGGGGGACTGCTTGAAACAGACGACTTTTATCAGATTGGATCTAATTTCGTCTCGCCTAAATCTACCTCTGGATCAGTATCTGGGGATTTTCAGCGCCATAAGTGTATTTTGTCTTTGGGTGGTTTCATTAGTTGGTTTTTTGCGGGTAGATTTGGCTCAGACTCCCTGGTTAGCGATCGCTGCAATTGTGCTAATTCGGACTTTTTTACATACAGGTTTATTTATCATTGCCCATGATGCTGCCCACGGTACGGTGGTGACCTTTAGTCGCAAGTGGAATGATTACCTTGGTAATTGCGCCATCACCCTCTATGGTTTATTGCCCTATAACAAGTTTTGCGAGAAACATTACCAGCACCATGCTACGCCCGCCCAAGAGGGCGATCCAGATTTTCACTTGCCAAATAAATCTAACCCGATCGCTTGGTATGCCAGGTTTATGATGGGCTATTTAGATTTTGCTCAAGTAATGCGAATCCTGATAATTTTTACAATTGTTTTTCATGGTCTGCGGCTCGGCTTACATATTCCTGGAATCGAATTAGTTCTATTTTGGGTATTACCTCTGCTTCTAAGCTCAATGCAGTTATTCTATTTTGGTACCTACTTGCCCCACCGCTTACCAACCGAAGGCTATCAAAATCCACACCATGCCCTAAGCAACAATCTAAATATTTTCTGGTCAGCGCTCACCTGTTACCATTTTGGCTACCATTGGGAACACCATGAATATCCTCAATTACCTTGGTTTAAGCTTCCTTTGGCGCGTTGATCGTGAATTTACTGAAATTTTTAACTGTTTTCCTAGTAGCGATCGCTTGTTGGCTAAGCTTTAGTCCCGAAGCACAGGCGAACTATCGGGTGAATTTTTACGATGGTGATAATCTGATCTTGATTCAAGGCGGAATTAAAACCAAAGTGAGTCTTGCTTGCATTGATGCGCCAGAATTGAAGCAACCAGGCGGACAGGTAGCCCGAACAGCATTGAAGTCTTTGGTAGATCGCGGACAAATTTCCCTAAGAATTGTGAATAAAGATCGGTTTGGGCGCTTGTCGGCGGAAATCTTTGCAGGTGGCAAAAATGTAAATCAGACTTTGCTTGAAGCGGGCTATGTGCATTTCAATGGTCAATGGAAAGAATGCGATCGCTATCAAGATTTGGAATTAATTGCAAAACAGCAACAGCTTGGCATTTTGCACGATCAAAAAAAGGCAGAATCCCCAGCCAAGTTTCGGCAAGAAGGCTATGCTTACTCTCGGAATATGTAAAGATATGTAAAGAAGTATTTTATCTTAGCTATGACTATCTCCACAGAATCGCTCACTTATTGGACATGGCAAGGACATCAAATTCACTATGTCAAGTCGGGTAAAAATTCTAGCCTTCCGCCTTTGTTGTTGATCCACGGCTTTGGTGCTTCTACCGATCATTGGCGCAAAAATATTGAGGTGCTCTCAAAGGATTATGAAGTTTGGGCAATAGATCTTTTAGGTTTCGGGCGATCGGCAAAGCCTGCCTTAAACTATGGTGGTGACCTGTGGCGTGAGCAACTTCATCAATTTATCACTGAAAAAATTACTCGTCCAACCGTATTAGCGGGAAATTCTTTAGGTGGATATGCCGCATTAACCGTGGCAGCAGAATATCCGCAAGCTTGTGCGGGTTTGATTTTACTCAACAGCGCGGGTGCATTTACCGATACTAGCCCCTTGGGTTCGACCAAGTTAAATCCAATTCAACAAACCTTCCAAAAGTTTGCTCAATCGCTTTTTAAACAACCTTGGGGCAGTCGCTTAATCTTTGAATTTGTCCGCCAGAAATCACAAATCCGTAAAACCCTTCGCCAAGTTTATGTGAATCAATCTGAAGTTAGCGATCGCTTAATTGAGGAAATTTATCGACCTTCCACCGATCCTGGAGCAGCAGCAGTATTTGGTTCAATCTTTGCCAATCAACAGGGCAAAAAAGTAGATCAGCTTTTAGCTGAAATGTCCTGTCCTTTGCTTTGTATTTGGGGTGAGCGCGATCCCTGGATCAATGCCAAATCTAGAAGTATTAAGTTCAAAGCCAACTATAAAAGTTTGACTGAAGTATTCATCAACGCAGGACATTGCCCCCATGACGATGCCCCAGAACTTGTAAATCAAGCGATCGCTGACTGGCTGATAAAACTTTAAATTCTCGTAAAATCAGAAAGTAGGAGAATATTAATTACTTAATTGTGAGTTTATAACTATGGTTGCGACAAAGGAAGATCAGCTAATATTCACGCCTGAAGAATATTTCGCTTGGGAAGAAAAACAGGGAGTGAAACACGAATATATTAATGGCGAAGTTTATGCCATGTCTGGAGGTTCGCTCAATCATAGTGAAATTGCCTGTAATCTAATCTCGCTGCTGAAAGCTGGTAGTAGCTGTCGGGTACTTAGTTCAGATGCCAGAGTAAGTATTCAAAGATCAAGTCAGTATGTTTATCCAGATCTTAGCGTTACCTGCGATCAGCGCGATCAAGAAGCGACTCAGTTCATCACTTACCCTTGTTTGATTGCCGAAGTACTATCTCCTAGCACTGAAGCCGATGATCGTGGCAGAAAATTTAAACTCTATCGCCGTTCAGCTAGTTTGCAGGAATATATTTTAGTGAGTGCAAGTGAAATTGAAGTTGACTTATTTCGCAAAAATGATCGCAGCAGATGGGAAGAGATAAATTATCTGGCAGGAGATTTGGTTGAGTTAGAGAGCGTTGGCTTGACTTTTCCAATTGAACGAATCTACAGTGAAATCAAATTTTGATTAACATTTCACTCAGCAAATAATTCTGCCAAAGCATCAAGAGCTACTTTCTGTTCAGCTTGAGTAATCTGTCCAAGCTTCTTAACTAATCAAATTTTATCTACTGTCCGAATCTGATCTAAAACTATCAGTTCAACTTTTCCATCAAACTGGCAATTCACACGGGTAGGATATAATTTACACTTAGTTGTCATTGGCGCAATTATAACCGTGGCAATATGCTGGTTCATCTCGTTAGGAGAAAGAATTACACAAGGTCGAACTTTCTGAATCTCACTACCCACAGTAGGATCAAGGTTTATCAGAAAAACTTCAAATCGATTTATTGCCATTCCCATTCAGTTAGATCCCAATTTGTCTCGTCCATAGCGTCTTCGAGAACATCATCCTGAAGCTCAGCCATTTTCTTAAATGCTTCATCCCACCCAGTTCTTACACTGGAAGCCCTACGGATTATTAGATAATCTTCATGCACTTCTAGTTCTACGTCTGCCTGAATAGAAGTTTGTTCCAACATTGTTTTTGGGATACGAATACCCTGGGAGTTGCCAATCTTTACTATTCGCCCTTTAACAGCCGCTATGATCTGAAGTCCCCATGGATAAATGTACCTACATTGTAATTATATTTGAGCTTGTAGTCAAGTTGAAGAAGTACAATTTAGGAGCAAAATTTTCTTAGCGATCGCTTGATTAATTGTTTAGATTTAATATTCCCACAGTCATAGATACCTTTAATCAACTTTACTAGAGAGTAAAACTAAAGTCTCCACATGAACGGTTTGGGGGAAGAAGTCGAAGGGTTGCCAACGCTCTAACTTAAATACTTGATCAGCACAAAGAATTTTAAGATCGCGCGCTAAAGTAGCAGGATTACAACTGACATAAATCAGCTTCTTGGGCTTTAGGATTCTCAACTGCTCCAAAACTGTCAGATCACAACCTTTGCGCGGCGGATCTAGCACCACTAGATCTATTTGTTCTGCATCTAGATTTAGGTTGGGTAAAACCTCTTCCACTTTTCCTGTAAGACATTCCACATTGGTGATGTGATTGATATGAGCATTAGTGATTGCTTGTTCTACTGCTTGAGGTTGCGATTCGATCGCGATTACTTTTTTTACTTGTTTTGCTAATGGAAGAGTTAAAGTGCCAATTCCTGCATAGGCATCAATCAGAGTCTCCGTGCCTTCAAGTTGTAACCAGCGTAGGATTTGCTCCACCATTGCTTCTGCTTGTTCAGTATAGATTTGGAAAAAGGTTTCTGCCCGAAGTTGGAATCTCAAACCCGCAAAAATCTCTTCAATATACTCGTCACCAGCAATACAGCGAGTTTCTTTTCCTAAAATGGCATTGGTGCGATCGCGATTCAGGTTCAGCATTACCCCTGATAAGTTGGAATATTGATTGAGCCACTGTTCTGCTTGTTCTTCTATGCCAGGAATTTCCCAAGAACGGGTAACTAGTGTAAGTAAGATCTTGCCTGTACGTCGTCCAATTCTCAAGCTTAAATGTCGCAATGTGCCTTGGTGAGTCTTCTCATCGTAAATTCGCCAACCTTGATCTTGAATATCTAGCTTGATTTGCGCTAAAAACCGATCAAAGTGGGGATCTTGGACTGGGCATTGATTGAGGTTAAT
>JBBRVV010000139.1:0-5848 GCA_038246525.1 Pseudanabaenales cyanobacterium | reverse complement strand
TTGGTTTTGCTTACTATCAAGCGAATAAAGCTAAGCTACGCGCCCTCCCAATCGATAGCGGTAAAGGGGCGATCGCCCCCTCTGTGGAGACGGTTACCAAGGTGCAGTATCAACCCCTTTCTCGACCATTATTTATCTATATCAATTTTGCCTCTACCCAAAGGAAAGAAGTAAATACATTTGTCTCTTTTTATCTAGACAAAGCTACGGAAACGGTGGAAAAAATCGGTTATATTCCCTTGCCCCCAGAAGGAATTGCGCAAAGCAAGATTACCCTTACCAAAGGAGAAATTGGCACAGTATTTGAGGGTAAAGCCGAAATCAATTTACCGATCGCTGAACTGCTGAAGAAACGGGCCCAGTTTTAACCTAGTTTTTTATCTTGCCGCAGTATGAAAGAGATAGTCTTCCAATTTAATCTTTCTGCCCAATCCAACACCAAATAGTCCAAAAAAGAAAGCCTGAGGATTAACTTGCTCAAGCTTTTTTATTTATCTAATTTTACCTATTTAATTTTATTAATTTGATTTTATTGATAAATTAAGAGCCAGGATTTGCTACTAGATTGCTCTTAGGTTGATGATAAACCGTATCGCCATGATCTGAAACGAAAGCGCAGCTTGACTGAGATGCGAATAGCGATCGCCAAATAGGTTGAGTAGACACGCGATAATACTTACCCAATAATGGTTTCAGCGATTCTGTCGCCGCTTTTAGATTGTAATGTGGAATGCCAATAAAAATATGGTGAGCCACATGAGTTCCGATGTTGTGATGGATCTCATCAAAAATGCCATAACTGCGATCAATACTCGAAAGCGCACCCTTGAGGAAGTACCAATCCTGTCCACGATACCAAGGAATATCCGCTTCAATGTGGTGCAGAAAAGTTACCAAATCTAACCACATCACAAAGATTATGTAGGGAATCACATAGAACTTCACCAAAGCCCAAATGCCAAACTGCCAGCCAACTAAAGCTAACAGTGTAATCATGCCAGCCCACCAAATCGTGCTAGTAATGACATCGTTCCGTTCTGATTTTTTGAACAATGGACTATCAGGATGGAAGTGTGAACCAGTCTCCCTGGAAGGCGATCGCCGAAATAAATAGAGCGGATAGACAAACAATAACGCCTCAAAGCGCAGAAATTTCTCATACCACTTCATCGAGTTATAGGTGCTTTCAGTCAGGGGATACCAACTTTCATCCGTATCGATATTGCCCGTATTCGCATGGTGGGTGCGATGACTGATCCGCCATCCATGAAAAGGTACCAATATTAAACTATGGGAAATATGCCCCACCAGATTATTCAACCAGCGATAGCGCGAAAAAGAACCATGTCCGCAGTCATGTCCGACCACAAATAAGGCCCAAAACATAGTACCAGTAGCAAACCAAAAGAAAGGATAAAACCACCAGGCATCGAGGCTGATTGCTAAAGCATAAAGTCCGCCCACGATTAAGAGATCGACAAAAAAATAGGCTAGAGATCTAGCCACAGAAGGGACAAAATATTCAGTGGGAATAGCGGATTTTAGTTGGGCGAGGGTAAAAGGTAGTTCCCCAAGCCGACTAGATTTGGGATCATCAAGCGGATTAAGCAGGTCGAGGACAGGTGATTGCACTTATAGTTAAATGTTGAGAAATATTTACATCTACCATTCTACAGGATTAAATTTAGCGCTTCCAAATAAATATCTATCTATTTGTCTAGCTAGTTTTATATCTATTGAGGCATTGGTACGGACATCCACCCCTACCGATGTGGAACAGAGTTATAGTAAATTGGCACTCAGTGGTAAAGAGTGCTAAAAACTCAAGCTTTACCTATTTAATCAGTATTTAGGAGGTAAACAAACTGTGGCTTCGTTGACTTTACATGGAATAACGCTCAAACCCCTGGGCGATCGCATCTTGATCAAAGTTGCTGCCAAGGACGAAAAAACTGCGGGTGGCATCTTCCTTCCCGAGACTGCTACGGAAAAATCTCAAATAGGAGAAGTGGCCGCGATTGGCTCTGGTGCACGCAACGATAAAGGCGATCGCGTAGTTCCAGAAGTGGCAGTGGGCGACAAAGTGATGTATTCCAAATATGCTGGTTCTGAAATCAAGCTGGACAACGTGGAATATTTGCTGCTCACCGAAAAAGATATTTTAGCGATCGTGGCCTAGTTCTCTAGGTGCAAATTTTTTCAACCTGTTCACCCAAAAATTACAAGTAAAAATTTAGGTACAAAAATATGGCTAAGAAAGTAGTATTCAATGAAGAAGCAAGACGCGCCCTAGAACGTGGTGTAAATGCCCTTGCCGATGCAGTGCGGGTTACGCTCGGACCAAAAGGTCGGAACGTAGTGCTAGAAAAGAAATATGGTGCGCCTCAAATCATCAATGACGGTGTGACGATCGCTAAAGAAATCGATCTTGAAGATCCACTAGAAAATACTGGCGCACAGCTAATCCGCGAAGTTGCCTCCAAAACTAACGATGTGGCAGGCGATGGTACTACTAGCGCAACTGTTCTGGCTCAAGCAATGATCCGTGAAGGTTTACGCAATGTTGCCGCAGGTTCTAATCCGATTGGTCTGCGTCGCGGGATGGAAAAAGTAGTTGCTCATCTAGTAACTGTAATTGCTGCCCATGCCAAGCCTGTAGAAGGTGAAGCGATCGCCCAAGTAGCAACTATCTCTTCGGGTAACGATGCAATTGTGGGCGAAATGATTGCTAATGCGATGTCCAAGGTGGGCAAAGATGGCGTAATCACGGTGGAAGAATCCAAATCCCTCGATACCGAAATGGAAATCGTGGAAGGAATGCAGTTTGATCGTGGCTACACTTCTCCTTACTTCGTTACCGACAACGAGCGCATGGTTACCGAGTTTGAGAATGCCAAGATCTTGATTACCGATAAGAAGATCAACTTGATCCAAGACCTCGTACCTGTATTAGAGAAAGTTGCTCGTGCTGGTCAGCCGCTCTTGATCATTGCCGAAGATGTGGAAGGCGAAGCCCTTGCTACCCTAGTTGTGAATAAATTGCGTGGTGCCTTGAATGTAGCAGCAGTTAAAGCGCCTGGTTTTGGCGATCGCCGTAAAGCAATGCTGCAAGATATTGCCGTGCTCACCGATGGTCAGGTAATTTCTGAAGATATGGGCTTGAGCTTAGATGCGGTCACGCTCGAAATGTTAGGAACTGCTCGCAAGATCGTGATTCTCAAGGACAAAACCACAATTGTGGCTGGAACTGAGAGCAAAGTGAATGTAGACAAGCGCGTGGCTCAGATTCGCAAAGAATTAGAAGCAACCGATTCTGACTATGACAAAGAGAAGCTACAAGAGCGTTTAGCTAAGCTTTCTGGTGGCGTAGCCGTAATCAAAGTTGGAGCAGCAACCGAAACCGAACTGAAGGATCGCAAACTTCGGATCGAAGACGCTTTGAATGCTACCCGTGCAGCAGTAGAAGAAGGAATCGTGCCTGGTGGTGGTTCTACCCTAGCTCACTTGATCAAAGAAGCTATGACTTTTAAAGCTACTTTGGTTGCTGAAGAAGCTACTGGAGCCGAAATCATTGCTCAAGCATTAGAAGCGCCTTTGCGTCAAATCAGCGACAATGCTGGCTTAGAAGGCAGCGTAATTGTTGAGAAAGTGAAAGATCTTGAATTCAACATGGGCTTTGATGCCCTCAATTCTGAATTCGTAGACATGATTGCTAAGGGCATTATTGACCCCGCTAAAGTGGTTCGCTCTGCCTTGCAAAATGCGGCTTCGATCGCTGGTATGGTCTTGACTACCGAATGTTTGGTAGTAGATAAGCCAGAGAAGAAAGGAGCATCTGCACCTGACATGGGTGGAATGGGCGGCATGGGTGGAATGGGCGGTATGGGTGGAATGATGTAATCCTCTCCCCTACTTTCACTTAACCCTAATTGACGCTTGATCCTATTTATTAGGCTGATCAATTAGGGTTTTTTAGTAAGTAGGGCTTGCTGAGAAAGCAAGAATAGCATACGAGCAAGGCTTTCAAGGGTAAGAAGACCTGATCAAACGTAAGGAAAAGTAGCAAAAGCAAGTAAAATCCCCGAACACTTAAAATTTTATCTACTGACGTTCTCCGATAGGAAAGATATAAATCAAGAATTTTTATCTACCATTTAATTGCAAACAATTAGAAGAGAACCGATGGATAAGATTATCTAAACTAATTCCTTAAACCAATTTGCAATTGAGGGCACAATGGAAAAAGGAGAATATCCTACAAGTTTTACGTCATCGCCGTGCATATTTGAATGGAATGCTCTCTAGGCTAGGTAGCCATTTTGCAAAATCGGGACGCTCCCCCACTAAGTCCCAATCATCTTTCTGAGCAATGTCGTAAAATAAGTTAAAGCCCTACGCGGGGATTTTTCCTGTAACCCAGATCATTCTCTATTTAGCTACAATTAGGATTAAAAATGCCCATAGTCCTAGATTTTGACTTAGAATCTGCGCTCTCCCAAATTAATTTACCTGTAGATTGGCTAGGCTTGCGTGAAGTTCAAGAAACAACCTCTACCTGGTATCTGCGCGATCGCTTACCCCAAGCAAATGGCAGAAGTTTCTCCCACGGGATTATGGTAGAAGTTTTGGTAAATGGACAATTTGGTTATAGCAGCACTAACAATCCGCATCAAATTCAACAGGCGGTAAAGCAAGCATATCAACAAGCGGTCGCCGCATCTAGATTTTCTATTCATAAATTTACCACTGCCCAAAGACCTGCTGCTATTGGAAAATATTACTCAAACTCTGAAAAAAATCAAGTAATTACTAGCGGCGAAGTGAACGATCTGCTCAGACAAATTTGCGAAACCCTAAAAGTAGGCGATCGCATTGTCCAAACCTCTGCCTACGTCCAAACTACCGAAACTCAGGTGCATTTTGTCAGCAGTAATGGTTCTGATTTGAGACAGGGATTTCAAACTATTGCCACAGACTATGCTGCTACTGCCCAGGATCGCAATATTATTCAACGTCGCAGCGATAGCGGACAAATGGCACGTTGTAATCAAGCAGGTTTAGAAGTCTTAAAAGTAGAGAATCTTTTGGAAAGGGTAAAACAAATTGGCGAACAGGCAGTAGAATTGCTTTCGGCGGCGGAATGTCCAACTATGACTACAGATTTATTACTCGATCCTGACCAAATGCTACTACAAATCCATGAAAGTATTGGACATCCATTAGAGCTAGATCGGATTTTGGGGGATGAACGTAACTATGCGGGTAGTAGTTTTGTCAAAGCTACAGATTTTGGCAATTTGCAATATGGCTCGGAATTAATGAATGTCACATTTGATCCCGATGTGCCTGGAGAGTATGCCAACTATAGATTTGACGATGTGGGAATGAAAGCCGAAAAAGAGTTTTTGATTAAGGATGGAAAGCTGCTGCGTGGTTTGGGAAGTCTTGAAAGTCAAGCGCGATCGCAAATTTTAGGTACTGCTAGTGCTAGAGCCTGTTCTTGGAATCGTCCAACCATTGACCGCATGGCGAATCTAAATTTAGAGCCTGGGACTGATTCTCTCACCGATCTAATAAGTTCGATTGAACATGGTATCTATATGCAATCCAATCGCTCTTGGTCAATTGATGACTATCGGCGCAAGTTCCAATTTGGCTGTGAATATGCTCAGTTAATCGAAAACGGCAAGATTACTAAAACTGTTCGCAATCCCAACTATCGCGGTATTACTACTAGCTTTTGGCAGGGACTAAAAAGAATCGGCGATCGCTCTACTCTGGGTATTTTTGGCTCACCATTTTGTGGCAAAGGAGAACCGAATCAGGTAATTCGCGTTGGTCATGCTTC
>JBBRVV010000138.1:0-5861 GCA_038246525.1 Pseudanabaenales cyanobacterium | reverse complement strand
TGGCAGCAATTCAAGCAATGCCAAAGGATCTATCTCCTAAGAATTTATCTAAAGTTATGGATTTTAAGCAAGAATTAAGCACTGAGACTAAGGATTTCCTGCCCAGTGATGCCCTAACATCTATTGCTTCAGCCGAAAGCTCAGAAGATCTTGCCGCGATCAGCTTGGAGAGTAGTTCAAAAATCAAGCCAGAATTTAGGACAAATCTAGGTTTTGATCCGACCCTAACCGCACCATTGGCTGATGTTAACGCTGATTTAAGCGAAGACCTAACCATGATCCTGGACTCAGAAATGCTTGATTCAAAAATTAATCACCCTAAAACTTTTGAAGCTAAAGCTGGTTTTGTCCAGGAGCCAGATTTAATCCAGGATGCAGAATCGAGCGATCGCTATACCGAGATGTTTAGCTCTGGATCACTTCCACCTGAGGCTTCTATTCCTGAGACTACCCCAGCGTTTACTGAGAATTTACCTATGGATGAGCAGGTATATATATTCCCAGAATCTGTGCCCATGTCAGAACTTGATGAAAATAATGAGGAAGATTTAGAACTGAGTTCAGACTTAAAGCTATTGGACAATCAAGAGCTAGATCTAGAGGACGATTTGGATTTAGACCTAGATGCTTTTTTGCGCTTAGAAGAAGCAATGGAACTAACTACCGTGGATACTAACTTCGATTCGATTTTCTTAGATTCTGAATCAGCGCCTATCCATAAATAATTCTGATTAAATAATTCTGATATATTCGCCCAACTATTAAGCCGCTAGGAAGCAAAATTATGCAAGAAGTGATTGATTCTCCTAACAATATCTCACCAGAATCATCTGAGCAGAAGCCCCTGCCACAAGTGGGGGAGCTGGAGCCGAAAAGAGTAGGATTATGGCAACTGTTTCGCGATCGCCCGATTCAGATCAAATTGAGTGTGGCATTAAACCTAACAATTTTAGTTTCGACCCTAGGGCTGATTTCTACTGTATTTATTATTGCCCAGAGTTTGCGCGACCAATTACGCAGTCAAGCAATCGCTGAGCTTACGACCCTGGCATTTAACTACAATCTGAGAATGAATCAGCAAATCCGACCAGGGCTTGGTGGTAGAGCAAATGAAGAACTAATTTTTGAGACGATTGAAAAGCAGAAAGCTAGTTTAGATTCCAAAGCAGCGATGCAAACTGTAGCAGGTAATGATCCCAAGGATCCGAGAAACGTGGATTTTGTTGGGCTAGTAAATTTGAGCAAAAAATATCTCGAAGGTAACTATGGCTTGCGCTATGGCGAAGATTATGATCCTGCTGGCACTGTTACTAAGGCTTTGGAGCTAGATACTGACGTAGTTTCTAACGAGCTTTTGTCAGTCAAAGAATTAGAAAAAGATAATTTTATTCTGGCTTCCATAATTATTGAGCAATATGGCGAGCAGAAAAAAAATGTTTTGGTTAGCTACACCGCCAGACCTGTAAAAACTGGTAACGAAACCACGACCGGCGCAATCATATTTGCTAACTTGGTTGACTTAGAAACAGATATCTCCACCAGAACTAACGAATCTCTCAAAGGTGGATTGACGGCGATCGCCCTGCTAGATGGAAACTTGGCAGCCGGAAGTTTCTTGGTGGATGGCACCGACACGCCAATTAAGGAAATCTCTTCAGATTTTGCTGAATTTATCAAGGCTGGTGCTGTACCGCCATCCGCAGATAGTATCAAAGACTGGGAACAGAAAGGTAAGGCTAATAATTCACCAGTGCCACCGAATACTTTAATTACTAAAGAAATAAGTGTAGGCAACCGTCAATATACCTTAGCCGCCGCACCGATTCTCAATAGTAAAGCTGAGCCAATTGCAGTTTTAGTCAGAGGTACTGCCCATGATCGCTTAAATCAACTTCTGACCAACGCCACGATCTTTGTAGTAATTGTGGGAATCGGCACCGTGGTTTTAGGCACGATCATTGCACGGGTAGTGGGACGAACTGTGACTTTGCCAATTAAAAGCTTAGAACAAGTGGCACAGGAATATGCGGCGGGTGACTTGAGTGAACGGGCAGAAGTGACTTCCCAAGATGAAGTGGGAGTTTTAGGCAGCTTGTTTAACCAGATGGCCGAAAACATTGCCCAACGCCAAAATGAAATTATGGCTGCTAAAACCTCGGTGGAAAGTCAAAACCAATTTCTAGAAGAGGAAGTAGCTCACCTTTTAGACGTAGTATCTGAGTTTGAAGCGGGGGATCTGACCGTCCAAGCCAAAGTCAGTGATCAGGCCACAGGTCTAATCGCCGATACCTTAAATCAGTTAGCAGAGCAATTGTCTCTGGTCTTGGCAAACGTATTACGCACTGCGCAGCAAGTTACCAATGGCGCAGACAGCCTGGAACGGGTAGCGATCGCCGTAGCCGAAAATGCCCAACAGCAAGTGCAACTGGTAAGCCGAGCCAGTGTGGGGATGGAAAGTGTAAACAAACTCGCCCAAGGCGCAGCCGAACAGGCGCTGACAGCCGACCAAGCGGTACAGTCTTCCCAACAAGCAGTTTTAAAAGGTCAACAGGAAGTTACTAACCTGACCGCCTCGATTGACCTATTGAAAAAAGGGACGGGGCAAATGCTGGTGCGGATCAAGAGCCTAGATGAATTCGTAGCCCTAGCGAAGCAGTTCGTGCAGGATCAAAAACGCCTAGTATCTCTGACTCAGGTTCTCTCAATGAACGCTTCAATGGTAGCAGCGCGGGCAGTAGAACAAAAAGATCCCGACCAGTTCGCTAGTGTGGCAAGAGAGTTTGAAGCGATCGCTGGGCAGGTAAGTAACCTCGCCACCCAAACCAGCCAAGGCTTGATGTTATTGCAGCAGCGCACGGGTTTTATTGAGGTAGTAGTTTCGGGGATCGACCAAGACGTAAGTGACGTAGACCGCCTAGTGAATCAATTTACTGAAGGCGTAGATCAATCTAGCCAAGCATTCGTAAATATTAAGCGCGTAACTGCCCAGGTAGCCCAGGTGGGGCAAGCGGTGACTGACTCTAGCCAAGAAATTGCCGAATCAATTGGCATCAGTGCTAACTCAATTAGGGAAATTGAGCAGGTGGCCCAGCGATCAGCCCAACAGGCAAAAATTACGCGCGAGCGCAGCGCCGAGATGGGAGCCTTAGCCAGACGCTTACTGCTTGACGTGCAGTTTTTCCGCCTACCCGAAGAATATGCCGTATCTACCGAAGCGATCGAAATTACTGAGACCGAGCTTAGACTTGTCGCGCCAGTTTTGAGTGCGAGTAAATAAAAAATACTAGAGATGGATATGGCGACCCTAGAAAGTGAGATCGAGCTACAGCGTGAACTGCGCCAGTTATTTGACCTGGATACCCAAAAGTATCTGCAGATTTACCTGGAAACTGTGCAGCAACTGCATCCATCTAGTTGGAAAGCGGATATCCAACAGCTTTACCGCGCCATTCATACGATCAAAGGTGGAGCCGCCACAGTTGGTAATGTGCCTGTATTGAAAATAACTACGGTTCTGGAGGACTTACTTTCGGATTTGCGTTATCTAGAACAAGCGCCGCCCCTAGTAGATGGCAAATTGCAAGAGAGCTTACTAGAAGCAGGGGAGCTATTGTCGGGCAGTTTATCCCTAGAAAGTGAAGTTGATGCCGAGCCGATCGCTGTTCATATTGTCAAAATGCACGACAGCCTGAAAGTGGCTTACTTGGGCGACATGGATGAACAGGCAATGTTGTGGCAAGAATTTGCTGAACAGGGTTTTGATCTGGTGGTACTGGATTTGGATATAGCGGTGGAGAACCTAGAAGCTGCGCCTGGAGATCCTACTCGTAATGTCCCCGAAGAAGCGATCGCGGCCCTTGCCCAAACCCTCGATCAGCTTGAACAAATTGGTAAGGATTTAGACCTTGGTACAGGCTGGGATCAACTACTAGCCAAGTCAGAAGATTTTTTAGCCCACCCAGAGACTGAGTATTGGACAAAAGAGGTACCAGATTGGTTGCGATCGCTTAAAGCTTCAGCCAAAAAAGGCGGCAAACTGAGCTTAGAGCCAATCCAAACCCAGCAAAGCCAAGCACAGCAGGTTCAACACTCAAATCAAGATCAAGCTTTAGATCAAGAGTTAGCTCAACTATTTGCGATCGACACCCAAAGAGACCTACAAACCTATCTAAACCTGATCCCGCAATTGGCAGAATTGCCCTGGAAAGATACGATTCAGCAACTCTATCGCTCGATTCACACAATTAAAGGTGGAGCCGCCACCGTAGGATCTGAGCCAATTTTGCAGGTATCTGCTGCCCTTGAAGACATCCTTTCCGACTTGCGCCAACTTGATGATGCTCCACCTCTCACGGATGGTAATTTAATCAAAATTCTGTCGGAATCTGGGGAATTACTTTTAGGTACTTTACCCCTTAATCAAGTCCCCCAATCTTCTGTAGCGCAAATTTATCAATGGCGCACGATTATTCAAGCTGAATACTTGACCGAGATCGATGAGAAGACTCAACTATTTAAGGAATTTGCCGAACAGGGTTTCGACCTAGTGGTGCTAGAGCTTGAAATTGCTGCCGAACAATTGCCACCGCAACAGACTGTACCTGAGCAAGTTAAGGAAATTGCCCAGATGACGATCGCTCAACTGCAAGAAATCGGCGCTGAGATTGAAATGGGTGCAGGCTGGCAGAAAATGCTCGATCAGGGGCTAGAGATCTTTAATCAGCCCGAAACCGATATTTGGCTGGCAAAAATACCCGAGTATCTCAAGCATCTGAAGCAATGTGCCAAGCTGGGCGGACGATTAGCTGCTGCTCCTAAGCCTCAAGTTGCACCCGCCAGTGTTATCCGAACCAGTGCCACCAAAACTAGGGCTAAGACGGCAAAGTTGATTGAATCTCAAGCTGACCTGCAAATTGCCGTACCTTTAGAGCGCCTAGATCGCTCATCGCAATTACTAGTTCAGACTATGATGTCAACCCGAGCCACCCAAGGGTTTTACCAGGCGGTTCATGCTAATCTCCTGCCCCTAGTCGCCTTAGCAAAAAGTAGCGTACAGTACATCAACCAATTGCGGGAAATGCAAGATGACTTTGCCACTCTGGATGGCTTGCAAAACTCTGCCAAAAGCCTTGACTCAAATGGGATACAAGTAGAAGGCTATCGCCAGGGCTATATGGCAATCAATCGGCTATTGGAGATCAACTTGCGGCTAATTGAGTTGGGAGCAGAAGTAAATGAGTCCTCGCGCCAAACTAATGAGAGTCTACAAAAACTCGATCAAAATTTACGAGGTTTACAGCAAACGATTGAAGAGAGCCGCCTAGTTCCGTTTGAGAGTTTAGCCTTGCGCGCTAGGGGGATCTTGCGGGACTTGACCGTGCGGGTAGGTAAGCCTGCTCAACTAAAGGTAGTGGGTGAAAAAACCGAGCTAGACGCAGGCACATTGCGTAACCTTGAGCCAGTGATGCTGCACCTGATTCGCAACTCCTATGATCATGGCATCGAACCAGTCAGCGATCGCTTACAACGGGGCAAAACCGAAGCTGGCAAAATCGAAATTTCGATTGCAAGGCGCGGTAGTGTATTTGTACTAGAGATTAAAGATGATGGCGGTGGCATAAATGCCGAAAAGATTAGCCAAATTGCCGCTAGTAAAGGCTTACCCTTGACCGAAACCGATAGCCAAGACAAACTTTTAGCAGTTTTATGTCAATCGGGCTTTACCTCCGCCCAGGCGGTCAGTGATATTTCTGGTCGCGGTGTAGGTATGGATGTAGTAGCAAGTCAGGTGGCAGCGATGGATGGGCAGTTGAGCCTGCAAACCCAGGTGGGGATCGGGACCAAATTTAGGATTCAACTAC
>JBBRVV010000137.1:0-5874 GCA_038246525.1 Pseudanabaenales cyanobacterium | reverse complement strand
GGGTGATCTTTGGCGGCGATAAGGTGAAAATTGGTACACCTGTTGATATTGAAGCCCAAAAATTCCTAATTCGTGGCAGTGTGATGGATGTGCGTTTCTAGCTCTTCTGACTTATGACATGAGGATGCGCTAAAGTAAGTGCAGATTATTTGCCTTTAAAAATTTGTTAGGGAGTTCAATACCTTGGTTTCTTCTCTGCCCGCGCCTGCTTTACTGAATACCCATATTGGCGATCGCCCCATGATTGCGATTCTCGATTTTGGTTCCCAGTATTCAGAACTAATTGCCCGTCGCATTCGTGAAACCCAAGTATATTCTGAGCTTCTGCCTTACTACGTTACGGTTGAGCAACTCTCTCAATTTAATCTCAAGGGGATTATTATTTCTGGTGGACCAAATTCGGTATATGACGATCAGGCTCCAGTTTGCGATCCAAAAATTTGGCAGCTAGGCATTCCGATCTTAGGGGTTTGCTATGGAATGCAGCTAATGGCAAAACAGCTTGGTGGCAAGGTAGAAAAAGCCCAATCTGGCGAATATGGCAAAGCAAAACTGATTATTGACGATCCGACCGACCTCTTTACTAATGTGGAAGATCAGAGCGTAATGTGGATGAGTCATGGCGACTCTGTACTAGAAATGCCCGTGGGTTTTGAACTTTTGGCACATACTCAAAATACTGAATGTGCGGCGATCGCTGATCATCAACGTAAACTCTACGGCGTACAGTTCCATCCTGAAGTAGTGCATTCCCAAGGTGGCTTGGCATTGATTCGCAACTTCGTTTATCATATCTGCGAATGCGAACCTAACTGGACAACTAACCGCTTTATCGAGGATGCGATCCAAGAAGTCAGGAATCAAGTGGGCGATCGCCGAGTTTTACTTGCCCTTTCGGGCGGTGTGGACTCTTCTACCCTGGCATTTTTACTCCATCGGGCAATTGGCGATCGCTTGACCTGTATGTTTATCGATCAGGGCTTCATGCGCAAATTTGAGCCAGAACGTCTGATTAAATTATTTCAAGAGCAATTTCATATTCCAGTTTGTTATATCAATGCTAGCGATCGCTTTATCGCCAAGGTTCAGGGAGTTACTGATCCTGAAGAGAAGCGCAAGCTAATTGGTTACGAGTTTATTCAAGTATTTGAAGAAGAATCCCAACGCCTTGGACCCTTCGATTTCTTGGCACAGGGAACACTTTATCCCGATGTAATTGAATCCGCCGATACTAATATCGATCCTGCCACTGGCAAAAGAGTTGCGGTCAAAATCAAGAGCCATCACAATGTTGGCGGCTTACCACCAAATTTACGTTTCACTTTAATCGAACCGTTGCGTCGCCTATTCAAAGATGAAGTGCGAAAAGTCGGCGAAGCGCTTGGGCTACCCGAAGAAATTGTCAAGCGTCAGCCCTTCCCAGGACCAGGTTTGGCAATTAGGATCATTGGCGAAATCAACCCCGAGCGGCTAGAAATCCTGCGAGATGCCGACCTAATTGTGCGCCAAGAAATTAATCGTTCTGGTACCTATAACCAACTGTGGCAAGCATTTGCCGTATTGTTGCCTACAATTCGCACCGTGGGGGCATGGGCGATCAGCGTACCTATGCCTACCCAGTCGTTTTACGTTTGGTAACTAGCGAAGATGGGATGACCGCAGACTGGGCTAGAGTCCCTTACGAGTTGCTCGAAACTATCTCCAATCGGATTGTGAATGAAGTTAAAGGCGTGAACCGCGTGGTATTAGACATTACCTCTAAGCCACCTGGCACAATTGAATGGGAATGATCTAAAAGTTGGGTTTAAGATTGATTTACTTGCTTCTTTTTGCCGCGACACTCTAAATCTTCGCCTTTAGGAATACTCGCAAGGGTCTTGCCATTTACACTGTAGATCGTTTCTACATATTTCTCGGCGTAGCCAACCATTTTCTCTTTGAGGGCTAAAGAGGCGAAGCCACATTTGTTCGCTTTTACTTTCTTATTTTGGCTAATGATAAGTTGAGCAGTTAGGGATTTTTTGGCAGTCAAACCGCTAAGAATATAGATTTTCTCTTTTTTATCGGAGGAGATTTGGCTACTTTTACCGCAGGTGGGTTTATCGGTAATTGGTAATTTTGCAACTTGAATAGTCTTCCCTTCGACTTCAATTAAATCGGGTTTCGTGCTAGTGGAAATCTTGCCATTACCACATCCGTCAACTCTGAGGCTGGTTGATCGGCGAGATTGGATTGTGATTTTCGCATTCTCCCCAGGTGGAAGTGATTGAAGATAGATTTTGCTTTCAGTCTTAGTTAAAATTGGCGTAGATAATGCGGGTAGTGAGAATAGAGTGATTAGCGCAGATCCAAAAACTGATAAGAGCCTCATCATGTTGATTGCAGTTCAGCATCTTGCTCAAGATCAATAGCTGCAATTTCTACCTGTTCAGAAGTATTAACTTCTTCAGAATTTTTAATCGCCCGAATGGGCAGATTGGCGATCATGACAGTGGCTCTTTGATCAGTCTCTAAACTGATTTCCATTGAGTCTTGATCGATTTCTACATATTTTGAAACCACTGCCATAATCTCGCGGCGCATTTCCTCAAGCATTTGGGGCGTGAGTGCAACTCGGTCATGGGCTAAGATTAGCTGCAATCTTTGTTTTACCTGATTGCGACTATTAGGGCTATCCCCTTCGTTCCGTCCAAAAATTCGCTCTAGCCAGTTATTAAGCATGGGATTTAGGTTGAATATTATTTTTTGCTGGTAAGCGATCGCCACATTCGAGATAGGAAAGATTGTTCCACAGGGTCAAGATTCATAAACTCTACTTCTTCGCCATTTAATCTTTTGGCAGTATTGTCATAGGCGATCGCTGCTTGGCTGGGTTTTTCTGCCAATACTAGAGGTTCTCCCTTATTAGTGGAAACAATTACTTGCTCATCTTCAGGAATTACGCCGATTAGCTTGACCGAGAGAATCTCTAACACATCTTCCACGCTCATCATGTCATTATTTCTGACCATGGCAGGACGCAGACGATTGACAATTAGCTTAATATCTTTGATCCGATTTGCTTCAAGTAAGCCAATTACTCGATCAGCATCTCTCACCGCCGAAATTTCGGGCGTAGTCACAATCACCGCTTCATTTGCACCAGCGATCGCATTTTGAAAACCAGTCTCAATTCCCGCAGGACAATCTACTAAAACATAATCATTAGATTTCGCCAAAAATTCCACTAATTGTTTGATGTGGTTGGCAGTGATGACAGTTTTGTTGCGGGTCTGGGGGGCAGCCAAAAGCGAGAGATTGGGTTGACGTTTATCTTTGACCAGAGCCTGATCGATTTTGCAGTCCCGACTAATCACATCTGCTGCCGTATAAACTACCCGATTTTCTAGCCCCAATAATAAATCCAAGTTGCGCAAACCAAAGTCGGCATCGACTAGGACAACTTTTTTGCCCAAGCGAGCCAGAGCCATGCCCAAATTGGCACTAGAGGTAGTTTTGCCTACCCCGCCCTTACCTGAAGTGATCACAATTATGCGACTCATGGAATTGTTCGAGCTTACAGCCATTTAATCTACAGTTAACTTACAGCAATAATGCAGATTTGATCATCAGAAATATAGGCAATCTCTGGACTATGTTTGTTTGGCGTATCCACCCTAGCAATCTGGTCGGCAATCCGAAGCTGGGTAGGGTCTAAATATAGCGCCATGATCCTTGCTGTCATGTTCCCTCTCGCTCCTGCATGGGCTTTACCCCGCAGTTTTCCCCACACCAAGATGTCGCCATCGGCAATCACTTCGCCGCCTGCATTAACATCTCCCCAAATAATCACGGTGCCTGAATGTTTGATCTCGGTACCAGAGCGCACGGTCATTTTTAGGTATAAAGGCTCATCTAAAATTTCGGGTTCGAGTTTTTTGCTGGCTAAATCTGAAGCCACACCCACCTGCTCTACCGAAAGCCCCGCGCCAGCAGCAGCGATCGCGGTTTGACGACGTTGGGTTTGCACTGAAACCAAATTCAAGCTATAACGAGATAATGCTTCGCTAATATCCTGAAGTTGATTGGCATCTAGTAAGCGATCGCTTGCCGCTAAATAAATTGCTGTATCAGGTTGCCAGAATCTCTCACCACTGCTCAATCGCTGTTCTAGTTGACCAAGGAGATCTGTCCAATCAAAATTGGGAAGTAACTCATCTTCTGGATCGATTCTCTTTGGCTCGACAGGTAAAAGTAAATGCAGTTTTCCTTCAACACTTTTTAAACGTACTTGAAAAATCTCTGGTACATTTTCTGGAATCAATTTTGGCTGTGGCTCGATCTCAGGGTTGGGCTGATTATCGCTTGTTGGATCTAACTTGATTTCTAGCCCTAAGGCTGGGTATTCAGAGTTTAAGTCAGAACTAACTTTAGATACTTCAACCGAAGTTTCGGGCGATCGCGGTTCTATTTCATTCATAATTATGTCTGATGGAATGATTGAGATTTCTGAATAAGAGCTTGGTTAAGCTGCTCGGTTGCTAGTCCAGTTAGGTTTGCTAGTTTAATTAATTTCCATCTCACTACTTAGCAAGTGTAATGCGACTTCTTGTTCTCCCTCTTGGAAAACATCCTGATAAACCCTAGTTTTCTTTAAATCGCTAAGTATAAACATGGCTTCAATTTCCTGATAGCTTAAATTAATAAACTTATATACAAGTACAGTTTCAATTAATTCTACAATATCATGGCTTAAATCTCGCTATTTGAGACTTTGAACCAACTGAGGAGCATCTTTTGGGCAGATAGTAATTAGCTGAATAATTTAATATCGATTGATTGAGAATCTGCCAATTGATCTAGATAAATTGAGATTATCCTTTGGCTATCGCTTAGCTCTTGCTGAAATTTGGTTAAGATTAGAGGCTCTGTGGCTTTTTGGGGAAATATGGCAATTGCCTGCCAGTCATTTAGCGGCTGATATGGATTTATCGGAATCTATTTATTTGGCTTCTTTCTCTCCTCAACAATATCCTGCGGTGGTGGTGTAATTAATCAAGAGGAAGAATTGAACATTAAGAAAGTCAAGGCGATCGCATTACATTTTGTATAAAATATGACAGATTATAAAGAAAAAGTAACGCAAAATGTTCCTGTTAGTTGAGATTTGGTCAAAGCCTAACTAAGTATTCAGACTTCAAAATCTGTAGAGATTGATTTCAACTTTACTTGTTCTTTTATAAATTTAGAAAGAATTTTATGCCGAAGACGCTTTTCAAGGTTGATCTCACTAAGCCAATCAGTGAGCAAGAGTTGCCTGGTCATAATCGCTGGCATCCAGACATCCCAGCCATCGCTTCTGTTAATCCTGGTGATGTATTTCGGATTGAATGCAAAGACTGGACTGATGGACAGATTAAGAATGATGATAGCGCCGATGACATTCGTGATGTTGATTTGTCAATTGTTCATGTGTTAAGCGGTCCTATTTGGGTGAATGGTGCAGAGCCTGGAGACATTCTCGTAGTCGATCTTGTTGACATGGGTACGCTCCAAGGTGATGAGTGGGGCTTTACTGGCATATTCGATCAAAAAAATGGTGGCGGTTTTCTGACTGACCACTATCCCAATCCTGCTAAAGCTATTTGGGATCTCCAAGGTATTTATGCTACTTCGAGGCACATTCCTGGTGTCAAGTTTGCTGGTATTACTCACCCAGGACTAATTGGTTGTGCGCCTTCCCACGAGCTGCTTGCTAAATGGAACAAGAGAGAGACTGAGTTGGTTAATAGCAAACCAGATCTTCGCACCTACGGAGCTGGTATCAATATAGATGGAGTGCCAGTATTGGCAGCACTACCTAATCCATTAAATGCAGTTCTCGGTACTTTGCCT
>JBBRVV010000136.1:0-5897 GCA_038246525.1 Pseudanabaenales cyanobacterium | reverse complement strand
GAACTGAGCACACTTTCCCGTCGGCCCAGCAATCAAAGCCAAGCCTAACAAACTCGACACCCAAGGGCGATCGCTAAAAAGTGCCTGGGTATCTGGCTGTTGTGCCCAAATCGTAAGATCCGAGAAATTCAAGCTGCCAGTAAAAGTAGAGAGCGCAACCACACCCATTAGCAGGAATAAATCTCCTACCCGCTTCGTCCAAAAGGCATCTCGTGCCGCCGTCACCACTAAAGGCTGTGCATACCAAAATCCCACTAATAAATAAGTAGAGACCGTGAGTAACTCTAGTAAGACATAACTTAAAAATAAAGAATCGCTGATCGCCACCCCACTAATCGCTGCCTCAAAGAAACCCATCAAGGCATAAAACCGTGCGATCGCCCAATCAGTTTCCATTGAAGCCAAGCCGTAGATCTGAGCCAGCAAGCTGATCGTGCAGATCACTATCGCCGCCCCACCACTAACTGCGGAAATATCCAAATTAAAGGTGAGATTCAAGTCATAAACTTGCAACCAGGTAAAACTAAGTTGACGCAGGGGCTGGCCAAAGCTCAAAGTAAAAATTATGGCGCTATGCACCAAAGCGATCACCGTCATCAAAATATTTATATAAGCCGCAGGACGTGCCCCAGTCCGATAAATTGAATTGAATGACCAAGGTAAGGTGGCAGTAGCCCCGACCAAGCCATAGAGCGGTACCATCCAAACTGTATTCAGTAAAAAATCAGCAAACTCTGTCAACCCAAACCCCTTTCCTGTTTCACAAATATTAATCAAGTCATTTTACCGCTCAAGGTTAAAGTCTATGCAAATGATAAGTTTGATCTATGGGATTGATTTGCGATCGCGATCCCCAAGAAATGTTCAAAATGTAAAAACAAGTACAACGAAGGTGTAAGATACCCAAAAGCGTTTGTATATAAGCAGTTGCAATTGATTGGAACAGCGTAAGAATACCTAGCCAAAAAATTCAGAATAAAATTTCAGAATAAAGAGTACTCAAAAATTATGTCGATCGCTGTTGGAATGATTGAGACCAAGGGGTTCCCCGCCGTAGTAGAAGCAGCCGATGCTATGGTTAAAGCTGCCCGTGTCACTTTGGTGGGTTATGAGAAAATCGGCAGTGGTCGCGTTACCGTGATTGTGCGCGGTGCTGTTTCTGAAGTCCAAGCTTCATTGGCGGCAGGAGTTGAGTCGGCAAGACGAGTTAATGGTGGCGAAGTGATTTCCACTCACATCATTGCCCGTCCCCACGAAAATCTGGAATATGTTCTGCCAATCCGTTATACGAAAGAAGTAGAACAATTCGCTTTTTAGGTTGAGTATTCTGCTGGCTATTCCCTTGGCTTTCCCGTTCTCAACCTAAAAAGTGCTTAAACGAAAAGGTGCTTAGACGAAATTAAATTTTAGATCTAACATCACTGGACTTTGATTTGCTGAGATTAATATTGAGATAAACTCAGGGATTAATTCAGGGGATAACTAAATTCTTAATCAATTACAAATTACAACTTTTTATTAATTGTCTAAATGTTTTGAGCAGAGGCAAAAAATTCAACTTGGATTCTAACCCTTGTTCTCATTCACAAAGCTTAATTAGAAGTTAGCTAGATCTTGACTTACAAACATTCATAAAAATAAATTCAGGAGAATAAATTAATGGCGATCGCAGTTGGAATGATTGAAACCCTAGGCTTCCCTGCCGTAGTAGAAGCAGCCGATGCAATGGTTAAAGCTGCCCGTGTCACCCTAGTGGGTTACGAAAAAATTGGCAGTGGTCGTGTCACCGTGATTGTGCGTGGCGATGTTTCCGAAGTTCAGGCTTCAGTTGCGGCTGGGGTTGAATCGGTAAAGCGCGTAAATGGCGGACAGGTACTTTCCACCCATATCATTGCTCGTCCGCATGAGAATTTGGAATACGTTCTTCCTATTCGCTACACCGAGGAAGTAGAACAGTTCCGCGACAGTATTAATTCCATTCGTCCGATGAACCGTCCTTAATCTATCTAACCCTATTACCCATGCAATTGGCGATCGTGCGCGGTACTGTTGTCAGTACATACAAAGAACCAAGTTTGAGAGGAACCAAGTTCTTACTCTTACAGTTGGTTGATCTGGATGGACAGCCACTTCCTGAGTATGAGGTGGCAGCAGATACTGTTGGGGCTGGGGTAGAGGAATGGGTACTTTTTAGCCGAGGTAGTGCTGCTAGACAGGTGAGAGATGCTAATAGTTTGCCAATTGATGCTGCGGTGGTAGCGATCGTGGATACGGTGAACTTGGCTAATCTGATGGTTTACAGTAAGGCTTTGGATGATTCTAGCGTAGGCTTTCAAACCAAATCTCAGGGCAAGTATTTAGGTAACTCTTGAGGTAATTCTCTGGATTCAACTTGCCTAGATCAAGCTTATTTAGTTAAAAATCTAGTTCTAACTTATCTGGATCAAACTCTGATTGCTTCGGTTCTTCGGTAGATCCTTGGAGACATTTCTTAAAGAATTTTCAAGAGAACTCCTGAAAGGATTTTTGATTAGAGTTACCAAAATTGTTTTATCTGTGCGAACTGTAAGTAATAAACTCCACTTCAGGGATATTCTCAGAAACTCTTAGAGCTTTTTAGGACTTTTGTTCTATGTCCTGAGACTTGCTTAGATCTTTTCTCAAATATTTATCAAGAATTCTGAACTGAATTCAAATTGATTTTTTATTTTCTAACATGGTAGCCACCCAATCTAAGCCTGAATCTAGATCTGAGCCAAGGATTGATCCTAGTGCCCAGATACATTCCTATGCGAATATCATCGGCGATGTTTTTATCGGCGCTACGGCAGCGATCGCTTCAGGTACATCAATTCGATCAGATGTTGGTCGCCCTTTCTATCTCAGTGTTGGCGCAAAAGTCCAAGACGGGGCGATGATCCGAGGCTTAGAGCGTGGTCGCGTAGTTGGTGATGATGGTCAAGAATATTCAGTCTGGATTGGCGAAAATGCAGCAGTTATGCACATGGCTTTGGTCTATGGGCCAGCTTACTTGGGAGAAAACTGCTTTGTCGGCTTCCGCTCCACGGTATTCAATTCCAGGATAGGAGATCGAACGGTGATCGCTATGCACGCCTTAGTGCAGGATGTGGAGATTGCGCCTGGCAAGTATGTACCTTCTGGAGCGATAATTGTCACCCAAGCTCAAGCTGATCGCTTAGAGAATGTCCAGCCCGAACATTTAGTTTTAGTGCAGCACCTAGCAGGTAGCCTGGTGGGTAGTTTAGCAGACGCAAGTTCAGTTTCAAGTTCGCAAAATTTATCTCAAAATCTACAGATAGAAGTAGTAGGCGAATTGCCTCAAGCGCTCAATTCCTTAACCAAATCTAGTGTCATACGTTCCCCGATCAACGGAGTTAAAAATATGCAAGCCCAGCAAATAACCACTGACTATGTGCAACAAGTGCGCCAACTGTTAGCCCAAGGCTATCGGGTCGGGGCAGAATATGCCGACGAGCGCCGCTACCGTACTTCTTCTTGGCAAAGTTGTACAGGCATTAGTGAAGCTAGTCATGAGTCTAGTGTGCTTTCGGCAATTCAAGCTTGTTTAAAAGAACATCAGGGCGGATATGTGCGCCTGGTAGGAATTGATACTAAGGTAAAGCGCCGTATATCTGAAGTGATTATTCAACGCCCAGGTGATCTTCCAAGCACCCAGCCCAGTTCTTCAAGCTATTCTAGTTCTGGCTACAACAATGCCAATGCCAGCCCCGCCTTGAGTAATGGTAAACTCTCAGGTGAAGCGATCGCGCAAGTGAGAAATCTTCTAGCCGCAGGTTATAAAATTGGTACTGAGCACGCAGATGAACGTCGTTTCCGCACTAGCTCCTGGCATAGTTGCTCTCCAATTCAAGCTACGAACGAATCCTCCGCAATTTCTGGGCTTGAAGCTTGTTTAGCTGAGCATAGCGGTGAGTATGTAAGACTTTTGGGAATTGATAGCAAAAATAAAAGACGGGTATTGGAAATGATCTTGCAGCGTCCTGGTCAAAACTCAGCCCAAGATTCTACTCAAACCTCCAGTCATTTCTCCCAATCACATAATCCTGGTAATAACGGAAATTACGCCTCTTCTTCTGGCAATATTGCTAGTGAAACTGTAACTCAGGTGCGTCAACTTTTGGCTCAAGGCTATCGAGTCGGCGCAGAACACGCAGATCAACGCCGCTTCCGTACTAGCTCCTGGCATAGTTGCACACCGATTCAGTCTAATAGTGAATCTGAAGTAATCGTAGGCTTAGAAACCTGTCTGCGGGAGCATCCTGGCGAATATGTGCGGTTGATTGGCATTGATCCCAAGAGTAAGCGTCGCATAGTCGAGGTGATCATACAGCGCCCAGGCTCTAAAGCTACTAACTCAAGCACTGCGGTTCAAGCATCTACTCAATCTGGTAATAATTTTACCTCCCAGTCATCTAGTCCCCAGGTTAATCATCAGGGCAGCAAGATCAAGTCTGATACTTTAAGCCAAATTCGTCAATTGTTGATGAGCGGTCATCGCGTCAGTGCCGAGTTTGCGGATGAGCGTCGCTTCCGTACTAGTTCTTGGCATAGCTGTCCGCCAATTTCTGGTAATACTGAGGTGGGGGTTGCCAGCGCTTTGGAGTCTTGTCTAAATGAGCATCCTGGCGAGTACGTGCGGCTAATTGGCGTAGATACTAAGAGTAAGCGCCGCGTTTTGGAGACAATCGTTCAGCGTCCCTAATTGTTTGATAGTTACTGGCAAATTTGCTGAATCCAAAAAATGTATCTTCCGCCCCTGCAAATGCCTGCTTTTCTGGATCGAGTGATGATTGGGGATGTGCAAATTGATCCTAGTGCGGCGATCGCGCCTGGGGTGATTCTACAAGCTGATCCTAGTAGTTCGATTGTAATTGGGGCGGGAGTTTGCATCGGCATGGGCGTAATTTTGCATGCTCAAACTGGCAAGCTAGCGATCGGGGTAAGTACAAATTTAGGGGCGGGAGTCTTAATTGTAGGCAAGGGCGAAATTGGCGCTAACTGCTGTATTGGCTCCTGCTCTACCTTGATTAATTGCAATCTTCCATCTGGCACAATAATTGCGGCGGGTAAGTTGCTAGAAAATAATTCTGAACTCCTAGAGATGCAGAAAGAAGAATCTATCCCAACTGACAGCTTGGTAGATAATGAGGCAGGTGAAAGTAAAGCAGAGATTAAATCGGAATCTGCGGCGATCGCGCTCAACCATGCCAAAGCGCACCTGAATAAATTTGCCAAAAAGATTAATCTTCTTTAACTAAGTGGCTAGTCTTAAGTAAACTGAAAATGATTTGGGTCGAAGGGCGCAGCCCCGCTATGGGTTTTAAATTAATATGAAGCTAAAAAGACGTGCATTTTTATTTTGGGGTGGAGCCATAATTGGTGGGGTAGCAGCTGGTGCTTCCCGTGCTTACTTTAGCGCTAAAACATCTTCATCTATAGCTGTTAGCTATACCCCCGAATATCCAGAGGTTCAGCCTCAAACAAACCTTCCCAATTCTGCTGTAACTCCGCAAAACTTAGTAGCCGTAAAGCGTTCAGGCAATCCTAATCCTGCACCCAAGGGAATGTATGCACCTAAACGTGGAGATGTACGAATTGCGGTAATTAGTGATTTGAACAGTCAGTATGGCTCTACTAGTTATGAAAGAGAAGTGTTACTGGCAGTGAAATATTTGCCCGAATGGGAACCAGACATGGTGATTTGTAGTGGCGATATGGTGGCTGGACAATATCCTTCGCTAACTGAACCTGAAATTAGGGCGATGTGGGCAGCTTTTGAGCAAAATATTGGTGCGCCAATTCGGAAAATGAACATTCCCTATGGCTTCACCTTGGGAAATCATGATGCTTCTAGT
>JBBRVV010000135.1:0-5904 GCA_038246525.1 Pseudanabaenales cyanobacterium | reverse complement strand
CTCGAATCTAGTTTTTGCCTCATACTCTTTATTCTACTGTATTTCGTCTCCCTTGCTTTCCTTCTTTTTTTCGGTTGCCCCTACTTATTGAGCCGATACTTCAATACGATATGCCGTATAACTCTATCTAGCTAATGTTTCCTACTTTCCGATCCAACGATACCAGTGCCTATTTATTGGCTATTGCTACACTTCAACTTCCCGCAAAAACTTAGCACTATCCTCTGGTATAGCAGTATTAATATACATTCCACTACCTAGCTCAAATCCTGCGGATTGCGTCACTCGCGGCACGATCGCTAAATACCAATGGAAGTATTCAGCTTGCTTATCATCTGTTGGCATAGAGCGAATCGTATAGTTATAAGCAGGATTATTTAGTCCATAAAAAAGCTTGGCAAGAACGGTTTTGAGCATATAGGCGAGATCGGCAATTTCAACTTCTGAAATATCGCCAAAAGATGAATAATGGCGGCGCGGAAATATCCATATATGGAATGGAGAAAGCGCCGCATAAGGAATGAACGCTACAAAATGCTCGGTTTCCATAACAATTCGTTCTTTGGCATTGAGTTCATCATTGAGCATATAGCAAAATAAGCATTCGCCCATGTCATCAAAATATGAAATTGCTTCAATCATGCGATAGCGAACTTGTGAGGGTACAACTGGAGTGGCGGTAATTTGGGAATGGGGATGTTCGAGTGATGTGCCTGCGCTTTCACCATGATTTTTAAAGATGACAATGCTCTCTATCCGCTTATCTTGACGAATAACGTTATATCGCTGGCGATAGGCTTTGAGAATATTAATTACATCGTCAATATCCATTAAGGCGATCGTGACATTATGATCAGGATGTTCAATCAGAACTTCGTGATATCCCACACCTGTAATCCAACGATGAATCCCTTCACTATGGCGAAGGCGATCGCCGATAGGAGAGAGGGCAGGATATTTATTTGAAATAATCCTGACCCGCCAACCACGTTCATCTTCTATGCGTAAATATTCAGCTTCAGCAGGGTTTTCGTTGCCCTTACAAAATGGGCAGGACGATTTATAAATTGGTAACTTTAGCGGAATGTCGTCTGGCGATCGCGCAAACTCGTGGGGGCGCTTAGCGCGTTCAGTCGCAAAGATTACCCAATCCTTCGTAATTACGTTTTGGCGTAGATGTGACATAGTTCACCATTTATTAGCTATATAACTTCTTTTAACATCCAAAATCCCGCAAAATATTCTTCGTTTGGACTAGTTTGTACCGCTAAGAAATAGAATCCTTGAAAATTTTATTTAGCTTTCTCAAGAGCGGCTCCTTGCGCGATCGCACACCTGATTTTGACGACCGACTTAAAAAGTTTAGATTTAACTTCTCTTGTGATATGTAATTCATAGCGACCTTTAAAGAACTTGAATAGATTTATATAGACGTTACATAAATATTACCTACACGCAACTTATTACTCACTCTTCCCATCAAGCGCAAATTTAACATATAATTTTGTGAGTGCTGTATACCAGAACGTATAAGTTGTTTGATTTCGCTCAAAATCTTTACAACCATTTCAACGGTACTGGGATCGATTCTGGCAGGAATTGACTCAACTGTGGCGCATGATCTGACTTATGTAGGTAAGAGAGTATCAGGCGAAGAATTAGCCCAAACACAACTGCGATCGCGCACAAATAATTTAAATATTTTGCTTGAAATTGACCCCAAAGGATTTTGTTGGAAGATCGAGTTGGTCGGGCGCTATTAATCAATCTTCAATTTTGTCAAGTTTTAGAGATAGAATACTCTCCTACACTATTGCTGGGCACTGAATGTATGTAATCTAGGGATGATTGGCGATCGCAATTCCACAATCCAGACCAATTTATCTCTCAGGTACAGTCACTGGTGGCAAATCGCACTAAAGTTTTAGGCGAAAAAGTTTTATTAAAGAATGGCAGAACCTCAGTACGAGACTATATTCCGATTATCCTAGAAGTCTCCTATGCTCATTTGTGGCAGTACTATCCGATAGATTAATTAACTGGACTAACCAATAAATTTGATTTTAGGTTTGGTTACAGATAGTGAAGTTATAGATAAATCAGAAGTTTCAAGCTGCTGCACAATAAGCGGGAAATTCTCTTTGCTTACTTGCTGGACTACTCTCAGCAAACTTGCACTCTCCAAAACCAAGTCTGCCAAATTTAGATTTTGATAGTCAGGACAATAACGACGTAATCTGCCAATTCCCTCGCCCAAGAGCATAGCGGCACCGTTCTGATTTAGATTTTGTAAATGATAAAGTCCCACGGCGATCTGTAAAATTCCTTGATAGAAGTTGCGATCGCTTGGATCAGCGTTATGCCAAATCTCTTCCAATAAATCATGACATACATAATATTCTGCTTGATTGAAAGCGGCGATCGCGTCTAAAAACATTTTGCCAATTGCGAAAATTATATGTGTGGCTAAGGGTAGAACAGAAATCTAAAATTTGGGTTAGGATCAGGTTCTGATTCAATTTAATTGTATACCTTACGCGCAAGTTCCAGTTTCATCACCAAATCCAATCCTGTCTTGGGTAAAAGAAGCCCTTGATACTCAAGAAACTCAAATGGCAAAGAACTTTTCTTCGCTTCCATTTATTTATAAACATATTGCCTTAATGCCTGATATTCACTTAGGGAAAGGTGCATTATTAGGTTCGGTAATTGCCACCAAAGATGTGATTACCTCTGCGGCGGAATGGCTGCAGTCAAGACTCCATCACCAATCCAGCAACTTTCGGAAATCTTTTGGCTCAATGTCATATCATCACCGCAGAGCAATTAGCGAAGCTGGCTGGCAATACCTCACCCGATCCAGATTTAGCCTATTTTGTCTCGAAGACGACAAAGTTTGATGCTTACTGGCACGATCTAAAATGAGCACAGGCTTATACAAAAGCGGATTGAGAAGTGATGATGGCAATGCTAAAACAAATTATTGAAAAGCACTTGACAGGCAGGGTCATTCCATCACTAAATTTGCTCTAATTAAGATTCATATCGTAATCAATCAATTCAATCAATTCAACCAACAAGTCAAACATGGGTATTCTAAAATATCGGTCAATCACCATCGTTGATTAAATGCAGAAATTGATAATCCTGAAATTAAGCTGATTACTATACCAAAAATTGCCAACAACCAAGCCATGTATAAACCAACTTTGATTCCAGAACCCGATTTTCTCGCAGAGAAGCTTCACCAACAAAAAGAAGATACTTTTGACTCCTCGACATTAGACCTAGCTAATCCCCAAGTGCTGCTAGAAACATTGCAAAAACTGCGGCAGATGGTAATTAAAGAAGGAGAAGATATTTTTTTACCGTGGCGATCGCACATTCAGCGAGAGGTATTTCTCAACAGTGGACTTAATCTTGCCCATTATATGGCTCTGCGCCGACATGACCTCCGTCCATTGCAAGCCGCTTTAATCCCTTGGGGCTTGTCCTCTCTAGGTCGTCTAGAAGCACGAGTCATGCCTAGCTTAGATGCGGTAATTTCTACCCTGGAGGCAATCTGTCAGGTCAATCCCGATACCTTACCCAACCGTCCTTCGATTCAAGCATTTCTAGCGGGCGATCAACTACTTCACCAACAAGCCGAAGAAATACTTGGTCAGACTAAAGCAGAACGTCAAGTCAGAATTATGGTGACATTGCCAACGGAAGCCGCCAACGATACTGAATTTATGCAGGACTTGCTGCGGCGAGGAACCAACTGCGTGCGGATTAATTGTGCCCATGACAATGCCGAAATTTGGCAAGCGATGATTAGCAATCTGCGAAAAGCAGAGCAAGAAACGGGACTTGGCTGTAAAATTTTAATGGATTTAGGCGGACCGAAACCTCGACTTGGAAGGGTGACTGCACCTAAACATAAGAAACGCATTCATCAAGGAGAATGCCTGGTTTTAACCCATGATTCTCCTAAAAAGAACCCGAACAATTTTCAAGCAAGTTGTACCTTACCCGAAGTACTAGATCGCTTGGAAGTGGGTGCAACAGCATGGATTGATGATGGTCGTATTGGCGCGCGGGTGGAATCCATCACTAAAAAAGGCGTACATCTCCGTATTACCCATACCGGCTTGAAGGGGAGCAAACTAGCAACCGATAAGGGGCTTAACTTTCCTGATACAGATTTGCAACTCAGCCCACTCACCGCTAAAGATCGAGAAGATTTAGATTTTGTTGCTACTCATGCCGATATTATTGGTTATTCGTTTGTGCAAACTGCCGATGATATTAAGTTACTTCAAGAAGAGTTAGCTACACGAAGGCTTCATCCCAATAAAATTGCGATTATGGCTAAGATTGAAACTCCCCAAGCTGTCAGTAATTTACCAGAATTAATCATGCAAGCCGCAGGTCAACAGCCCTTTGCGGTAATGATCGCGAGGGGTGATTTAGCGATCGCAATTGGATATCAACGACTAACTGAAATCCAAGAAGAGATTCTCTGGCTCTGCGAGGCGGCTCATATCCCAGTGATTTGGGCAACTCAAGTACTAGAGAATCTGGTAAAAGAAGGAATTCCGTCACGCGCCGAAATGACCGATGCGGCGATGGCACAGCGGGCAGAGTGCGTCATGCTCAATAAAGGTGCGTTTGTGGCTGAAGCCGTGACGATTTTAGACGATGTGTTAACCCGAATGCAGGAACATCAATTGAAGAAAACACCTCAATTGCGTGCGCTTCATTCTTGGTAAGTTTTAAGTTAGCGATCGCTCAGAAATCTTTATTAATAACCTAATGAATATGTTTGAAACCCTGTTTACGCCCAATCCCAAACTCGAAACTCCTAATGAAACTTCTAGTGATACTAAAGTCAGCATTCGTCCACGCAAAGGAGTGATTATCGGTGCAGGACAGGTGGGGATGGCTTGCGCCTACTCGATGATCATCCAAAACTGTTTTGATCAATTGATTCTCCAAGACATCAATACAGAACGGCTTGAGGGAGAAGTGATGGATCTAATCCACGGTATTCCTTTCGTTGCGCCTGTTGAGATTAAAGCAGGCAGCGTTGCCGATGTCGGACAAAATGCCGACTTGGTGATTATTACGGCTGGAGCTAGTCAGAGAGACGGAGAGAGTCGCTTAGATCTAGTTGCCCGCAATGTTGCGATCTTTAAAGAATTGATTCCAGATGTGGTTAAATATTGTCCCAATGCTATTTTGCTGATTGTTAGCAATCCTGTAGACATCTTGACCTATGTAACTCTGAAACTCTCTGGATTTCCTGCTGCTAGAGTAATTGGTACAGGTACAGTGCTAGATTCAGCCCGTTTTCAGACAATATTAGCCCAAAAAACGGGAATCGATTCGCACAGCGTTCATGCGCATATTATTGGCGAACATGGAGATAGCGAAGTGCCAGTTTGGAGCAAGGTAAATATTGCGGGAATGCCCCTCTATGCCGAGAACTGCTCTGGCTCAGACAATGCCGAACTTGAAGAGATTTTTGAGCAGGTTAAGAATGCAGGCTACGAAATTCTCAAACGTAAAGGTTCTACTTCCTATGCGATTGGACTTGCCACAACGGAAATTGTCAAAGCGATCTTGCATGGGCAGGAGCGAATTCTTACAGTTAGTTCTCTGGTGAATGATTTCTATGGCATTCAAGATGTTTGTCTAAGCCTACCCTCTGTTGTGAATGAGAAAGGGGTGATAAAGACAGTCAACCTCAACCTCAATCATAAAGAACAACAACAGCTTATCCATTCTGCTCAGGTCTTGCGTGATATTTTTGATACGCTGGCAATTTAATATTATTATTTCGTATCGGCTCAATAAGTAGGGGCAACCGAAAAAAGAAGGAAAGCAAGGGAGACGAAATACAGTAAAATAAAGGGTATG
>JBBRVV010000134.1:0-5949 GCA_038246525.1 Pseudanabaenales cyanobacterium | reverse complement strand
GGAATTGCCATTGCCCAGCCACTAGAGCCTGCAAGTCTAGGTAGCTATATAGTTCCTCAATTGGAATCTCTGAGGGCTGAATGATTTGCGAACCCCAAAATGGTGGTGTGGGTCGAATCGTATCAATCGCGATCGCCTCAGATCTATTTGTATCCTCTGGCAATTCAATTAGATTCGCTTCTTCCTTTACTTGGATCTCTTCTTTAATTTCTGGTTCGACTAAATCGACCAAGTCAGCGATCGCCGCACCGTTCAAAAATCCTTGACCATGATCCCATTCTCCTGCTTGCTTAGCGGGCATATAGGCATCCATGAAGTTGAGATCAGAGAAGGCATCCTTACCATAAATCACTCTACCGCCATAGGTTTTTTGACAATCATCATTCACAAATTTGGGCGTAAGCGCGGCTCCACCTAAAATCACTGGAACTTGAATGCCGCGACGATTAAATTCGGCTAAGTTATCTTGCATAAATGCGGTGGACTTTACCAATAATCCGCTCATGGCGATGCAATCTGCCTGATGTTCTTCGTAGGCATTAATGATGTTGTCAACTGACTGCTTAATGCCGATGTTTACCACCTTATAGCCATTATTAGAAAGAATAATATCTACCAGATTTTTGCCAATATCATGCACGTCACCTTTGACCGTAGCAATTACTACGATCCCTTTGTGCGAACCTTCGGCTTTTTCCATAAACTGCTCTAAGTATGCCACAGCGGATTTCATGGTTTCGGCGGATTGCAATACAAATGGCAGCTGCATCTGTCCTGAACCGAACAATTCTCCCACTACTTTCATGCCATCTAAGAGATAGTTGTTGATAATATCTAAAGGTGGATAGATTTCCATTGCTTGAGCTAGTCTTGGTTCTAAACCAACGCGATCGCCATCAATAATATGTTGTTTTAGTTTCTCTTCAATTGTCAGATTTTGATCTTCAACTTTTTCTTTTTTAGTCGTGACTCCATCAAACAGGTTGGTAAATTCGGTGAGCGGATCATAGATACAAATATCGCCATCAAAGCGGCGTTGATCGTAGATTAATTCTTTGGCAACTTCCAAAGCCTTCGGCTCAATCCGATTGAGCGGCAAAATCTTACTGGCATGGACGATCGCGCTATCCATTCCCGCCTTTTGCGCCTCTGCTAAAAATACGGAATTGAGCACTACCCGCGAAGCTGGATTTAAACCAAACGAAACATTGGAAACCCCCAAAATCACATGACAGTCAGGCATTGCCGCCTTAATTCGTTGAATTGATTCTAAGGTCTCAGCCGCATTGCGCCGATCTTCAGAAATTCCGGTGGAGATAGGCAGAGCAAGGGTATCAAAGAAAATCTCTCTGCCAGGAATGCCATATTCTTCGGTGGCTTGTTTGTAAGCTCGACTAGCGATTTCTAGCTTTTTGTCAGCAGTACGCGCCATTCCATCTTCGTCAATCATCCCGACTACTACCCCTGCACCATATGCTTTGGCAATCTGCAAGACTTTAGCAAATCTAGGTTCGCCATCTTCGTAATTGGTGGAGTTGAGAATACATTTTCCGCCTGCTAGTTTTAAGCCGGCTTCCATTTTTTCCCACTCAGTGGAATCCAACATCAACGGGATAGTCACATTCGTAACTAGGCGAGAAACTAATTCATGCATATCCCGCACGCCATCACGTCCCACATAGTCCACATTCACATCTAAAATATGTGCGCCTTCTTTCACTTGAGTACGAGCTAGGGCTACTAATCCATCCCAATCCTCTTCATTCAATAAATCTCGACATTTTTTCGAGCCACTGGCATTCAATCTTTCGCCCACAATTAGGAAAGAATTCTCTTGCTCATAGGGTTGAGCGCTATAGAGCGAAGCAGCGGCTGGAACATAGGCGGGGTGGCGTGGTTTGGGGGTTAAAGTTTGAGCTATTTGGGCTAATTCTCGAATATGTTCAGGTGTAGTGCCGCAACAGCCACCAATTACTTTTACGCCTAGGTTTTCTACAAAATTTTCTAAGTGCGATCGCAGATCTTGGGGCGAAAGTCGATACATCGCTATGCCACCGACATTCTCAGGCAGTCCAGCATTGGGAATACAAGAAACCACAAAGGGAGAATATTCGGACAAATAGCGAATATGCTCGGTCATTTTGTCTGGCCCAGTGGCACAATTTAAGCCCAGAATATCAATTTTGTATGGCTCAAGAATTGCTACTACTGCATTGATTTCGGTACCCACCAACATTGTGCCTGTGGCTTCCATGGTTACAGATACCATCAATGGAAGTCTTGCACCTCTCCGTTCAAATACCTCCTCGATCGCACTCAGCGTAGTTTTGATTTGCAGGACATCTTGACAGGTTTCGACTAGCAGCAAGTCTACACCTCCATCAATTAGCCCTTCTACTTGCTCGATATAGGACTGCTTCATCTGGTCAAAATTAATATGCAGCAGCGTCGGCAGTTTAGTGGTAGGGCCAATTGAACCAGCCACAAAGCGAGGTCGGTCGGAATTTGCGAACTCCGCGGTCACTGATTTTGCTAGTTCTGCGGCTAATTTATTCAATTCATAAGCGCGATCGCTCAAATCATATTCCGCCAATACAATTGAAGCTGCGCCGAAAGTATCAGTTTCTATTACATCTGCACCCGCCAGCAAGAAATCTCGATGTACCTTTGCCACTGCCTCTGGCTTGGTAATTACTAGATATTCATTGCAACCTTCATATTCCGCCCCACCAAAATCCTCTGCGGTCAGGTTCTGTATCTGCAAATTAGTTCCCATCGCGCCATCAAATACCAATACTGAGCGATCGCTGTGCAGCCGTTCCAAAAAGAGGTTGGTCATGGGTGAAGAAGTGTCCGAATAACTTAACTAATTTTAACTAGAATTTGGGGTTTTATCGTGCTTGAGCCAAATTAGCAGCTATTTGTACTTTACAAATCATAGTTTACAATACAGCTAAGCTGAGGATTAGTTAAAGGTCGCAAAGATATCATGCAAGCCCTAGAGATTAAACCCTTATTAGTTGATACCAATCGGATTACGCTTCGCCTTAACCATGAGGAGTTTGAGCAAATATGTCAAGACAATCCAGATTTGCGATTGGAGCTAACCGCTGACGGAGAATTAGTAACTATGGCACCAGCAGGATATGAAAGTTCGGAAAGAAATTTTAACTTAGCCTTTCAAGTAGCTAAATGGATTGAGAAAAATCAATTGGGCAGAGGCTTCGACTCTTCGGCTAGTTTTACCCTTCCATCTGGAGCAATCAGATCGCCTGATGTGACCTGGATTGAAAAATCCAAACTGGCAAATATTCCGCAGGGTGTAGCTTTTCCGCTGGTAGTGCCCGATTTTGTGATCGAGCTTAAATCTGCAAGTGATAGCTTAAACACCCTCCAAGCGAAAATGTTAGAGTATCGAGCTAGCGGTGTAAAACTCGGCTGGTTAATCAATCCCCAAAAGCAGCAAGTAGAAATTTATAGACTTGGGCAAGAACTTGAAGTCCTCCAAGCTCCTTCTAGCCTGAGTGGAGAAGAGATATTGCCAGGCTTTGTGCTAAATTTAAGCTCAATCTTTTAAATTATCTTTAAAGCAGCTGGCTGGAATTACTGCTAGGCGATTCTAGGCAATATTTCTGCAAAATTGGATTTATTAGCTCAGGTACTTCATCTTGAGGACAATGACCAGCATTAGCGATCGCGATAAATTCTTTTACGACCTCAAAGCGTTGAAATTCTCTTCCCAAATTAATTGGTTCCCAAGCATCTTTCTCACCCCAAATTAGAATTGCCTCGCAGGGCAGAATCTCTAGTAATTCCTCTGGAGTTGGACCGAAGGAGTAGCTGATAAATGCTACGAATACATCGACGGCATGAGGATCAAAGGCTGGCTTCAGCAAAATATCAATTAATTCTTCGCTAATTGCTTCCTGGCGATAATATGCCTGTTTGAGAATGTTACGAATGGCTTTACGATTACGAATTTGATTAAAAAAGATCGAAGCGATCGCGCGGTTTTGCAGGATCTGTTGCAAAAGTTTAGATCCCACTTGACGGAACCTAGGTAAATTTGCCTGTTTACTCTCATGCAGCAGTCTCAACGAGCAGTTAATCAAAATCACTTTTTTTACTAATTCTGGCGCATAAACTGCCCCTTGCATAGCCGCGATCGCACCAATCGAATTCCCAACTAAGATCACGGGCTCAGCAATTACTTCTCGACAAAAATCAGCAATTTGATTTCCCCAAGTTTCAAAACTATAGGACAGTTCAGAATTGGGTAAAGGTTTAGCAGAAGCCCCAAAACCAAGTAAGTCAATCGCGTAAACTTTTGTTACCTTTGCTAGTTCTGGGATATTCTTGCGCCAATGTCCTACGGATGCACCAAAGCCATGAACTAAGAGGATTGCTGTACCGCTCTCCGCTACCTGCCCTGCTACTTGATAGTTTATTTGCTGTCCCCGCCAAGTCCAAAATTGAGTTTGAATTGAAGTCATTACTTACACTTAATAAAATTTCTTAAACTTATCTTACTCACCATATTTTACAAATCAAGCAATAAGCAAAAAGTCTCCCACCAATTAAGATGAGAGACTTTTAGAGATTTAAAGGAAATCTAATTAGAATTTGCTAGCCAAAGGCAGTGGCAGTCGAGGCAATCACAAAGGCAGCGTAGGTAAATACATAACCCACGGTGAAGTGTGCCAAGCCAACCAATCTACCTTGAACAATTGACATCGCTACAGGCTTGTCCTTCCAACGGATCAACTGAGCTAAAGGAGTACGTTCGTGTGCCCAAACTAGGGTTTCGATCAACTCCTGCCAGTAACCACGCCAAGAGATCAAGAACATGAAGCCAGTTGCCCAAACCAGGTGACCAAACAAGAACATCCAAGCCCAAACGGAGATGTTATTCATACCGTAAGGATTGTAGCCATTGATCAACTGAGCAGAGTTGAGCCAGAGGTAGTCACGCAGCCAGCCCATGATTGTTACAGAAGAATCATTGAACTGAGCCACGTTACCTTGCCACACAGCCAAATGCTTCCAATGCCAGTAGAAGGTTACCCAACCAATGGTATTCAACATCCAAAACATAGCCAGGTAGAAGGAATCCCAAGCAGAGATATCGCAAGTACCGCCACGACCAGGACCATCGCAAGGGAAGCTATAACCGAAGTCCTTTTTGTCAGGCATCAATTTAGAACCACGTGCATCCAGTGCGCCCTTAACCAAAATTAAAGTTGTGGTGTGAAGTCCTAAAGCGATCGCGTGGTGCACCAGAAGGTCACCAGGCCCAATAGTCAAGAACAAAGAATTATCACCAGAGTTGATTGCGCTTAACCAACCAGGCAACCAAGCGGCACCAGTAGTTGCAGCAGCGCTAGCCCCATCCGATAACAAGGTGTCAAAGCCATAGAGGGCTTTTCCATGAGAAGCCTGAATAAACTGAGCAAATACTGGCTCAATTAAAATCTGCCGCTCAGGTGTACCAAAGGCTTGCATTACGTCGTTATGAACGTAAATACCGAGGGTGTGGAAGCCCAAGAACAGTGATACCCAGCTTAAGTGCGAGATGATCGCTTCTTTATGCTCCAGCATTCTTGCCAACACATTACCTTTGTTAGCTTCAGGATCGTAATCCCGCACAAAGAAGATTGCCCCGTGAGCAAATGCACCAACCATCAAGAAGCCAGCAATGTACTGGTGATGGGTGTATAGCGCTGCTTGGGTGGTGTAGTCCTTAGCCATAAAAGCATAAGGAGGCAAAGAATACATATGCTGGGCTACTAGAGAGGTGATTACGCCTAAAGCTGCCAGCGCCAAACCTAACTGGAAGTGCAAGGAGTTGTTGATCGTGTCATACAAACCTTGGTGAGGCAAGTTGAATTGACCTTGGCTGGTAGTGCCAGGAATCAAACCAGCCTTGGAATCCAACATTTCTTTGATACT
>JBBRVV010000133.1:0-5960 GCA_038246525.1 Pseudanabaenales cyanobacterium | reverse complement strand
AAATAGGCATCGCTAGTAATTCTACTCACCCGATTAAAACTCGGATCATTGGAAAGAAGCAGTAAACAGGCAATATCTCCAGGTCGAATGCGTTTGTACTCTTTCCGCATTGGCATTCTCAGATTAGTAGTATAGCCGTCGCGATCGCTTAACTCTAAGTTCAAAAAGCTCTCCGTATCATAGTCAACCGACATTTTGCCCCGCCGATCAAAGTTTTCTTTTTTAGTCGAAATCTCTTCCGAAAGATAAGAGTCGTAGACTTCTGCTACCCAAAATGCACAATGTTCAAACTGTCTCAACTTATTATTTCGCAGACTAGCTTGATAGATCGGCAACAATAACCAATAGAATCCGCCAAAAGCGCCAGCAATTATCAGAAAAAGCCCCCAAAAGTTATTTGAAATATTATTATTGCCATCGGTCACTCTGCCATAGAGTAAGACGGTGATCACCAACAAACCGACCGAAATCAAAATACGGCTATATAAGTCATTAGCCTTACCCCAATAGCATTGATACTGATTAGAAGTGGCAATAATCGGAATTAATTCATCAAATTTTTTGCGTTTGAGCGGCGTTAGCATTGGTTCTGTTTGAAAATCTTTGCCCATTATGCCATGCCTGTCCTATTCCATAATTGCCATAGTTGAAAGCGCTAGTTTTGCCGCACCATAGGCAGCTTCAGTTTGTAGAGCGGCTTTTGGCTCTAAACCTAGATAACGCTGGCGGATTTTTGTCCATGTGGAATTTTGTGCGCCACCGCCATTGGTATAGAGTTGAGAGATTTTAGTTTTTGTTAGTTTTTGGAGCAACTGATAACCTTGGGCTTCAATTTTAGCAATTCCTTCTAACATTCCTTGGAGAAAGGCTAGATCACTTTCTGGTCGAGGTTGCAGTATTGGCAATAGTTCTGGGTCATTTGTGGGAAAGCGATCGCCTGGCTGAAGTAAAGGATAATAATTCAATTTGCTGGGAATATTTGGCTTGATTTGACTAGAATATGCGGCAATTTCGGCATCACTAAAATAATGGCGTAAAACTGCTCCACCTGTATTGGAAGCTCCACCCACTAGCCAAAAAGTTTGATCTTGCCAATCTAACCTGTGACTATAGATGCCATATTCGGCGGAAAAGATCGGGCGATCGCTAACTAATTTCAATACTAAACTTGAGCCTAAACTGGTGACCGCCACTCCTAAACTTGGTGAATCCAGCGTAGCAATAAAAGCGGCATTACTGTCGGTAGTTCCTGCGCATATTTCACATTCTGAAGATAAATGAAAGCGATCGCTAATCATTTTTTGGACTTTAGCTACAGATTCTCCAGGACCGAAGACCTTCGGCAGATTTATCCGTAAATTTAATTCCAATAACCAATTAGGATAGTTGAGATTTTCGGGATCATAGCCCAATTTCAGACAATTATGATAATCGCTTATGCCAATTTCACCATGCAGCAAGAATCCCAAATAATCTGCTTGGCTGAGTAAGTAATCCGAAATGTATTGAGTTTGAGAATTAGCTTGAGAAAGCAACCATAACAACTTTACCAAACTGGAAGTCGCACTAACTACCGTATGTCCTGGGGTTGCAATCTTGGTGATATTTGATACTAAATCCTTTGCGCTCTGGTCGTTGTAGATCAAGACTTGAGAAGTCGGATTTCCTGCGCGATCGCTAATCAATACCGTAGAAGAAGTGGCAGCAATGGCAATTCGTTTAAGCTCTTTTCTGATTTCTAAGGGAATACTAACTAATAGTTGTTCTAAGGCAATCTGCCAAGTAGCTACATTTGCTAATTCATAGCCAACTTTATGCTCGAATTGAATTTCTGTAGCCTGATTGATCGCGATCGCTCTCGCACCCGAAGTACCAAAATCTAAACCCAAAAAATACATTAGCTATACTACTATTTATTTTCAAGCAATCGTTTAAGTTCTAGCATAAAACTATGGGTATCTTTTCTAAGCTAATCTGCGGATTGGTTTGCATCTTTCTGCTTTTTGGCTGCAATAGCTCAGTGGTGGAGAATCAGCCAATTAAACTGACCCTGTGGCAAGGTGTGAATCCGCCTGCAAATCGAGAAGTATTGCAAAAATTGGTAGATCGCTTCAATCAAAGCCAGTCTGAGATTTTAGTCGATTCCCTTTATGTAGGACAGCCCGATCAACAAATTCCCAAAATTCTCTCGGCAATAATTGGCGGTGCGCCGCCCGATCTATTGTGGTATGCACCTACAATCACAGGTCGTTTGGTGGAACTAAATGCTTTGCGATCGCTTGATCATTTTTTAGCAACTTCGCCGTTGCAAGCCCAAATTGAGCCAGCTTTACTCTCCACTATGCAGTTAGATGGCAAGTCCTGGTCAATTCCCTTTAGTGCAAATAATATTGGTATTTTTTATCGTCCCAGTCTATTTGCCGCAGCAGGAATTACAGAATTACCCGCAACTTGGGCAGAATTACGTCAAGTGGCGAAGAAATTAACCATTGATACCAACGGCGATCGCTATCCCGATCAACATGGCATTTTTTTACCCCTGGGCAAAGGTGAATTTACGGTGTTTATTTGGTCACCATTTCTCGCTAGTGCGGGCGGAGAACTAAATGAGAATTTGAATACTAAGGAAGCGGCGAGAGCTTTGGGCTTTTGGCAAGATTTGGTCAAAGATGGTTCGGCAATTCTTTCTCAACCAGAAAGGGGCTACGAAGAAGATAACTTTATTGCGGGCAAAGTTGCCATGCAGATCAGTGGTTCCTGGGCTTTGGGCTTTATGCGAAAGAAGGGGATAGATTTCGGCGTATTTCCAATTCCCCGTGACCTTGCTCCAGCAACTACCGTAGGCGGTGAGAATCTCTTCTTACTCAAAACCAATCCCAAAAGAGAAGCGGCTGCCTGGAAGTTTGCGGAATTTGTGCTGAGTGAAGGCTTTCAAACTGAATTCTCTAGCCAAACGGGCTATCTGCCAACAAATCTTAAAGTGCAAGAGAATCCTACTTATAAGCAATACATTCAAAAACAACCCGAAATCGATATGTTCCTGAAACAAATGCCAATGGCAAGATCTCGCCCAATCAGTGCCAATTATCCCCGCATTTCGGAAACCCTGGGTCGAGCGATCGAGGCTACTTTGCTGCAAAAAAGTTCACCTACCGAAGCTTTAGGTGCGGCTCAACGCAGTCTAGATTTATTTTTAGGCAATTCTTGAGGCGAACTCGCAGCCATCTGAGACTTGGTTCTAAAGATAATCTAGGAGATTGAGAGCGGTTGAGGACGGAGAAGCTCGATCTTTGGAGTTTGAAACGTGACTATCGAGGTCTAAAGCTTAATCATCTGGGAGACTATTCCCAAAAATTTCTAAAGTTTTGCGTCGTGCCTAAAATTCTTGCTGAAGAAGTAGATCATAAATTTAGTTACTAGATTTACTTTTCTTAATAAAGGCTGTAGTAAACTGACCTAAGAGTTTAGACCGAGAATTTATGGACTTCCCATATCAATATGCCTGGCTAATTCCAGTATTGCCTTTGATCGCCGCCACCATAATTGGCTTTGGCTTAATTAGCTTCGGTGACACTACCAGCAAACTACGCCGACCCTGTTCAATTTTGAGCGTATCCGCCACAGGCGCAGCCATGTTTTTGGCTGCCACTATTCTTTGGAGTCAGCTACAAGGACATGAACCCTATCTCTACACCTTTGAATGGGCAAGTGCAGGTAGCTTCCATTTAAATATGGGCATAGCGATCGATCCCCTGGCTTCAGTGATGTTGCTAATCGTGACCACCGTAGCTTTTTTAGTCCAAATCTATACCAATGGCTACATGGCGCATGATCCTGGCTATGTCAGGTTTTATGCTTACTTAAGTCTATTTAGCTCCTCCATGCTGGGGTTAGTTATTAGCCCCAACCTAGTGCAGATTTATATCTTCTGGGAACTGGTGGGGATGTGTTCCTACCTACTAATTGGCTTCTGGTATGACCGTAAGGCGGCGGCTGATGCTTGTCAAAAAGCTTTTGTAGCCAACCGTGTGGGCGACTTTGGCTTGCTGTTGGGAATGCTAGGCATCTACTGGGCAACAGGTACATTTGAATTTGATTTAATGGGCGAACGCCTAGCTCTAGCGGTGGATAGCGGCACAATCAGTGCATTTTTGGCGGGACTCTTTGCCGTCTTAGTATTCATGGGTCCAGCTGCAAAGTCAGCCCAATTTCCGCTCCATGTATGGCTGCCCGATGCAATGGAAGGACCTACACCAATTTCAGCTTTAATCCATGCGGCAACAATGGTAGCGGCTGGGGTATTTTTGATTGCCCGCATGTTCCCTACCTTTGAGCATTTGCCTGAGGTGATGAATATCATTGCCTACACAGGCGCATTTACCGCTTTCTTGGGCGCAAGCATTGCGATTACCCAAAATGACATCAAAAAAGGCTTGGCATATTCCACCATTTCTCAATTGGGCTACATGGTAATGGCGATGGGCGTGGGTGCTTATAGTGCAGGCCTATTCCACTTGATGACTCATGCCTACTTCAAGGCGATGTTATTCCTCGGCTCTGGCTCAGTAATTCATGGCATGGAAGAAGTGGTAGGTCATGATCCTGCCGTGGCTCAAGATATGCGAGTGATGGGTGGTTTGCGCAAATATATGCCAATTACTGGAATTACCTTTTTGATTGGCACTTTAGCAATTTGCGGCATTCCTCCATTTGCTGGCTTCTGGTCAAAAGATGAAATTCTTGCCTCTGCTTTCCATGCTAATCCTCTGCTCTGGGCAGTTGGTTATGGCACGGCTGGAATCACAGCTTTCTATATGTTCCGTATGTACATCACCACTTTTGAAGGTGAATTTCGGGGCACCCAGAAAGATCTTTTAGTGATGGTGAAGGCAGACAATTCTAATGGAGAAGCTTTGGAGGAAAATTCTCATCATGCTTCCAAGCCCCACGAGTCTTCTTGGTCAATGACTTTCCCGCTTTTAGCTTTGACAATTCCATCGATCGCGATCGGTTTAGTCGGCACCCCCTTTGGCAACTTATTTGCAGCTTTTATTCATGCTCCTGGCGAAAAAGTAGAGCCTTTCATTGGCTTTGCGATGCTGCCTGCAGCTGAACTTCAGGAATTCCTGATCATGGGTGGAAGTTCGGTCGGCATTGGATTAGTTGGCATTAGCTTGGCAATTTTGATCTATGGTCAGAAGAAAATCTCGGCTGAAGCGATCGCTAAATCTATTCAACCGCTCTACAACTTTTCTAAAAACAAATGGTACATCGACGAGCTTTATGATGCTGTGTTCGTGCAGGGTTCACGCCGTTTAGCCCGACAGGTATTAGAAGTAGATGCCAAGATCGTGGATGGAGTAGTAAACCTGGCTGGATTCGCCACTCTGATCACGGGAGAAGGATTGAAGTACTTTGAAAATGGTAAAGCACAGTTTTATGCCCTCGTGATTTTCATTGGTGTACTTGGGCTAGTGGTCTTTTCTTACGTCTAAAGCTGGTAATCACAACAGGAAACCTAGTACCTCCTTTGCCTCTCTGAGGGTTTGGTTAGCGATCGCCGCGGCCTTTTCTTTACCTGAGAGTAATAGGCGATCGAGGTAGCTGGTTTCCTGCACCACTTCTTGGTATTTAGTTTGAATCGGTTGCAAATTAGTAATTAGTGATTCGGTTAGCAAATTCTTGAAGTCGCCCCAACCGCGCAAGTTAGCAGATTGATTAATCACCGCCTCTTTGGTTTGACCACTCAATACCATGTATAAACTCATCAGGTTATGAGCCTCTGGGCGATCGGGATGATCAAACTCCAGTTCACGGTTGAGATCGGTTTTGCATTTTTTGATTTTCTTAGAAATTGTATCTGCGTCATCGAGTAAGTTAATCCGACTGCCATCACTAGGATCAGACTTGGACATTTTTTTAGTGCCATCCAGCAGACTCATCACCCGCGCCCCTTCTTT
>JBBRVV010000132.1:0-5999 GCA_038246525.1 Pseudanabaenales cyanobacterium | reverse complement strand
GTCTCAAGCTTCAACCTAATGCCTACCGCAGTTTTACCTTAGTCAATTTAGTACCAATTGAAACCTATTTACGCGGTGTTGTGCCCCATGAGATTGGCTATCAGGCTCCCTTTGCTGCTGTTCAAGCTCAAGCAATTCTAGCGCGCACCTATGCCCTTGCTAGTCGTCACCGTTTTAAGATTGATAATTATGAACTTTGTGCCACTACCCAATGCCAAGTTTATCGTGGGCTAGAAAATACTACTGAAACTGCTGATCGGGCGATCGCTACTACTCAAGCTCAAGTCCTCACCTACAACAATCGTGTAATCGATGCGCTCTACTCTTCCAATACAGGCGGCATCACTGCCAACTATAACGATCTATGGGATGGTGAAGCACGTCCCTATCTCAAGTCTAGGTTTGATATTGTGAATAATCCAATTCCGTCAGTACAAAAAGACTTAAGTAAAGAAGAGAATCTACTAGCATTCTTTAATTTGCGTCAAGGATTTAACGAAGAGAAATGGCAAACTTTCCGTTGGCGTAAAGAGAGTAGCTTAGACCAGATCAAAAAGAATCTACAGGAGTTTCTCCTAATGCTGGGCGATAAACAAACTCGGATCCAACAGATAAAACAAATTCAAGTAAAGGAGCGATCGCCATCTGGTCGAGTGCTAAAACTAGAAGTAGAAACCGATGCCAAAACCTTAATAATTGAAAAGGATGAAATTATCGATGCTTTTCTCGCCCCGAATAGCACTTTCTTCTATTTACAACCGCTCTTTAAAGAAGATAAAACTTTAGCGGGCTACGCTTTTATTGGCGGTGGCTTAGGACATGGGGTCGGAATGAGTCAAACTGGCTCATACAATTTGACAAGGCTAGGTTGGAGTAGCGATCGCATCCTTAGCTTCTATTACTCTGGCACTCGACTCCAAAAACTAAAGCCTGGAATGTGGTAGCAAACCGCTTTCAATAAATGAGTCCCTAGGATTAGACCTAAAAACGAGCATAGAGGGGATCGAACCCCCGACACCTAGGACCGGAACCTAGTGCTCTATCCACTGAGCTATATGCCCTCTAAGTCAATATATCACATTAGCTGTAAATCACTAATTTGCCGCTACGCCAAAACTACCTTCAACTGCAAATGGCATGAAAAAGCGTTGAGGTGTTGCTTGTGCTAGAGGTCTCGACATAGCAGTTTGAGAATTTGGTTTGGCACCTACTGCAACATAGACAAAAGTTGGGCGCATCTTTTCAGGGCTTGCATTCACTATTTCGGCGAGTTTTTCAAAAACTACAGTTTCAATTTGTTTTACGCCTGCGCCAAGATCACTTACACGACATTTCCAAGGTGTAGAAGTATCAACTAACCCGCCTGTAAGAGTTCTAGCTTTCATGGTCAAAGTGCAAGCAACTACATCTCCTCTTGGGATTATGTCCACTAAAGCACTCGCGCGATCGCGAAACATGGCAGGTATTTCCGCTAACTTTGGTTCAAACTTCTTCCCATCTTTATCAACATTTGCAGGACTAGAATTTTGATTTAAGTTTTGACGTGGCACTAATCGCGGCTGAGTTGTACTAGGCGGCACATAGAGAGTTTGAGCCAACACAGATTGGTCAATAAAGACAAAGACGACGATTACTAAAAAAATAGAAAAACCAGTTTTCATATGCACTTAGTTAAGAACCAGAAAAATTTGAATGAAATTAATTTCAGATTAGATTATAAAGAAGTTGCACTTCCCCATCATACTTTTACATTTTCTCTCAATCAAAGAAGAAGTAAAGGAAGATAAAGAAGTACAACTTTAGCTAACAAACTCCTAATTGCGGAAAGGAATACGATTGTTATCTAACACCTTCTGCGCTTCAGGGCTAGGCTGATAGGTATAACCCCAGTTAGAAGTATCTCCATCATCTTGGATTTTGGGTGTAACAATAATAATTGTCTCACTGCGAGTATTTTGCGAACCTGTAGAACGGAATAGTGAACCAATGAATGGAAGATCACCCAAAAAAGGCACTTTAGTTACTACTTCGCGATCCGAATCTTGAATAACGCCAGTCAAGATTAAGGTCTGTCCATCTCTCATCCGAATTTGACCAGAGGTGACTCTTCTTTGGGTCAATGGCGTAATCGAACCAGTAAAGCTAGTAGTACTGATTGCAATTGGCGCACCAGGAATACCTACCACTGGAGCCACAGACATATTAATGAATCCGTTCTCATCCACTCGACTAACCTGAACCGATATATTCAGACCAGCTGTAGCAAAGATTGGTCTACCAGTTACATCTGCACCTTGAACCACCTGATCGCCAATATCAATGGAGCCAGTTTCACCTTCTTGTACGGTCAAAGTAGGATCGGTTAGGATTTTAGCATTACCCGTTGCCACTGTAGCCTGCAAACGAGCCAAGAACTGTTGCGGATACTGAATAATTGAAGGCAGAGAAAAAACAAGTTGGGCGGCTGTACCCAAGATATCTTGGGTGACATTGCCAGCTGTGTTAGTACCAGCACCTGCGGGTGAAGTTCCAGCGAATCCTGGTCTAGCTATTTGGGGTAATCCTGTAGTTGGATCCAATAAAATAGTGGTATTTGCGTAGGGTCCAGTTCTAAAGGCTGGGTTGCCACTTACGCCAGATAGATCCCGATTTAGGACTCCACCTGGATTAACAAAGAAAGTTGCGGGTCTACCAGGAGTTCCAGTTGCGTCTAAACCTGAGACTGCCGATGCAGCATTTCTAGCTGGAGTAGTAATACCAGAAACAAAGGCTTCGTTTGCACCAAGAGACTGCACAGGTACACCAGGCTGATTGACCGAACGATTGACAAATTGACCTGTCAAGGGATCGCGGGTCAGCTCAGTGCCGTTAGGATTAACTGTTAGATCAGTTCCATTGGGGTTTACAATCGTACCGCGAGTCCGCACTCCAGGTTGATTCGTAGTGTTAGCAGTATTGCCAGGGCTAACCTGACCAAAGTTCAGTACCGCGACACCGTTGTTCACCGTAAAGAAGGAGTCCCCAGCGCCAAAAGAAGAGCTAGAACCAATATTTTGACTATTGTTCAAATTCAATTCTACGATTCTGACATTTACAGCCACCTGACGTTTACGGACATCCAAGCGTGCAAGTTGAGTTGCCGCATACTCAGTTAGGCTAGGCGAGCCTACTAGAGTAACGGTATTCGTATTCTCATCCGCAAATACCTGTAATCCTCGCAAAGGCAAAATTGAATTAGCGGTAGGTTGCACACTCTCAAGTACAGGAATCGATTCAGTCGTGGTGTTGACGATCACATTACCACCAGCACCTAGCGCAGCAGCCTGTACTCCAGGAATAGCTCTAAGGCGGTTAACAACTCGTTCTGCCCCTAAACCTGCTAAAAAGGCAGTGGCGTTGCCCACGTTGGTCTGGTTAAGGCGATAGGTGCGACTCACCACGTTTTTGAGTTGGAACGGTAGCCTGGTAGCGACAAAGATAGTTTTACCAATACGGCTGGCATCTAGACCTGTAATTTGTAAAATATTATTAAAAGCTTCTTGAACTGAGGTGTTCTCAATGTCTACAGTTTCAATGATGCGGTTAATTCCACTGGTATTTGCTCCAGCTGCCGCTCCTGGAGTAGCAGGCGTAGTTGATCCACCTTGATCGGCACCCAAAACGTTCAACCCGCCAGCTTCCCTAGCAATCAACTGTAATACTTGAATAGCGGGAGCACCACGCAGAACCAGCTTGGCGATTTTGGCAGAAGAACCAAGATCCACAATATCTGGACGCATATTAGTGGTACTCACAGAAATATCACCTACAGGAGGTGGCACAGGGCGACGCTGAGAAGGAGGTACTATCCCTTGTACTCGTCCTGGGAGTCTAGGAGTAACTGATTCGGCTCTGATTGGCATACTTCTGGGACCAGGAGAAAGCGTTGGGCTTGATGTAGGAACTGATGGTTGCTGAGCGATTTTAGTCTTACCATCTCTGCCAATAATTGTGATTTTTGACTCAAATAGGGGCTTGAATGTCATATTCGGTGCAGCAGCTTTGGTCGCCGAGGGATTAGCATAAGCATTACCGCCATTAATCGAATTAGTAGCTCCAGTGCTAACCGCTTGAGCAATGATCGGTAGATCGCGCTTTGATTGAATTGCTATGGGCGCAGGATTAGATCTCTTTACAGCTACTGACTGACTAGGCACTATAAATGAAATACTATTGCCGACATCTTGGCGCTTGAAGTTAGCCTTACCTGTAAAGGTATCGGTGGCGGTGATTCTGACTTGTACCTGATCGCCATTTTGCTGAATAGCTTCAATTGTGGCAATTCCAGGCATAGGATTTACCTGAGCGAAGCTACCACTGCCATTTGCTAAGCCCAACTTAACGCCCTTTAGATTCGCTACCCAGGATTTACTACTTTGATTGGCATAGGTAATCTGTGGACGTTCTTTGCCTGTCATCTCTAGCTTGATTTGGAGATTCTCAGGAGTAGAGATCGCTTTGATCGCCGTAATTTGGTTAACTCCTTGCGCAAACATAGGTGAGACCAACACCAATTGAGGGCAGATTGCCACTGCTGATAGCCAACAAGTAACGTTCTTCATGTTCTGTTTGGACTGTAAATTCATAAATTCAACTCCTCGCTTAACCACTAAATATATTCCCAATCTCAGGCATTAGACCTTATGAAAAACGCTGTAAAAAACCCGTGAAAAACCTTGTAAAAACTCTATTTGAAATAATTTCGGCATTACTGGCTTAATTAAAATATTTACCGAATGTTCACAACATATCTACAGCAGGCTTACAGCATGGTCGAAATTGTGTAATCCCAATCCAATTTTTTTGTTCCTTTGCTTGCCGCTTCATACTTGCCATTACTGTTATTCTCAGATTCTCAATTACTTTTAACATTCTTAAAAGATTCTAAATTCTCAAGTTGTTAATAGAGCGGCGATTTAGTTAAAGTTGGTTTTAATCATAATTTGCCAGTTAAATACTTATTAAGTAACTTTTAATCTTGTAAATAGGACTATCAAATAGATTACGAAATAATCTATTCAAAGTAGCTAAGAAAAACAGGAAAGAAAGTAGATGAACTATCAAATAAAAGCCATTTAATCCCTTCTAAAACCTTAAACAATCAGTTAATTTAATAGCATACTTTCCTAATTTGTTATTAGCAATTTTTGGAAATATGCAAAATCAAAACTTAACCTCTGCTTCTATTTGGCGGGCGGAGCGGGAGCTGGAACACCTGGATTAGCAGGATCAGGTGGAGTTACCTGGGGAGGCTTTGGTGTGTTGGCGATCAGATCAAAAGACACATCCAAAACTGGAGGTAAGACTTTCAGAATTTGCGCCTGCTGCTCCGCAGTGTATCTCTTAGTTTCAGCTGGCACCAGAGTAACAGGCTTGAGCTTTAGATTTTTCATCTGTAATAGGGGCTGGATTCGCTCGATTTTACGAATTACTTCCACGATGTCTTGATAAGTGCCCGCAAACTTGACGTTTACAACATTTTGCGAATATTGCGCATCCTTCGCAGGTAATTCCACCGGTTTGTAATCCTTTAAGCCACTGCGCGTTTCTACTACCAAGTTAAATTGATTGGGAATCCTTACTATTTCTGGAATCTGTGCATTCAAATCCACCAGTAAAGTGTTCATGTTTTCTGTGGTAGGTAGCAGATCTAAAACAGCTTGGTTTTTACTCTTGGCAATTTCTACTTTTTCTAACACATTTCCTTTAGCAGTAATCTGACTATCCTTAGTGGCGATAGATTCACCCTTCGACCTAATATCATTCTCGTTTATCTCGATTTTTTCTAGGTTAGGTGCGGTGTATTGACTAGTACCCCAAACTGCTAGTCCCACACCTGCCACAGCGAGAACAATGCCGATTGTCCGACTATTTAGAGTTATGCCAAAAAGCGATAAGCCTTCTGAAGTATCATCAGCGAGGTTTACCCCCGCACCGAGATTCGCTGTCATTATGGTAAT
>JBBRVV010000131.1:0-6071 GCA_038246525.1 Pseudanabaenales cyanobacterium | reverse complement strand
TTCTACTCTACCTCAACGCCCTACCCTCGCTCTTTTATTTTGCGTAACCCCCTTGAAGGGTTACGATACGAAAAACAAATACATTACTATAAATCTCTTGCTATAGAACTACCATAAGCCATTTCCTATTAAAATAAATGGTGCCCAAAAAGAAGGATGATTCAAAGCCATAATAACTTCTGGAGGAACTCCTTGGTCAGTAAGTTGCTGAATTAATTCATGTCGCTCACTACTAAATTCAGATGTGCCAATCAATATTCTCTGAGCCCTTGCAAGAGCCTCAGATGATGTCAAACCTTGTTGAAGTAATCCCTCATAAAAAACTCTCATGAATGCCATTGTGCCGCCATCGCTGATTTTCCATAAAGACGATATTGCTGCTCTAATTTGTGCATCTTGCATTAGGTAGCCAAAACTCAACATTTCTTCTCCATTGCTTGATAAGGCATCGTCTGTTGTTCTATCTCGATCGGCTATCCCCTTTGCTGTGTCACAGGCACTTAATACAATCAAATCAATATTAGGGAATCGCAAACCCCCGCTTGTACTGTTTCTACTAGTCCCCTCCTCTTGCTCTGATTCTTGTTTGAAATCTGCTAAGCTTATGTGCTGATTGTCACCGAGCAAAATAAAGGAATATTCTGGACCTTGGAATGAAAACTGAGCGTGAGTTGCGAAATGGACAACATTGTTTTCATCCATTTGATCTAAAACTGCATCACGGGTTAAAGATCCATCAAGGAGTAAACTCACTTGGTCTGGCGTTACTAATGATGCTATGGTCGAAACTTCTAAACCAGCAAACCCTAGTGGACCAAATGAATAAGTGTCTCCTTGAATATTTACTGAGGAACTTTGAGTAACAGCCCCTGCAAAAATTCGAGGTCGCGGAGGAAGTCCTCCTATCAGGCCATAAACACTTCTCCTAGTAATATAATTAATTTGGAACCGCTCAGCAAGCCATTGATTTCCATCATAAAGAGCAGCAAGTGGAACGTAACGAAGTTGACTATCTGGAGCATACAAGAGGATAGTCTCACCTCTATCATGTGTAGGGGGTAAAAAGTCTTCAATTGGCTGGATTAGCCAGCTATAGAGCTTCTGAGCGTAATGCCGAGTAATTTCTTGGTCAGAAGAATTGTTGAGGGAACCTAAAAAACTTGCGATTGCGGCGTTAAGATTAACCCGTCTAGCATCCTCAACTGGTACGTGGATTGGATCTGCACCGGGTACAACTACAATCAGCTCCAGACGATTCTTTAAAGATACAGGATAGAGTAAAACAACATTTGCTTCTACACGAGTTTCTACATCGTTTACTGTAGTAGAAAAGCTCCCTAAGTCACTAATTGGGATACTTGTGTCACGAGCTGGATCACTTAACTCAGTTAAGTTCTGCCGAATACCTGGAGAATTAACAAATTCATCAAACTGCCGTGTAAGAAATTGTCGAAAAGAAGGAACCCTATCATCTAGCTCCCGCCATCTCAAGTCTTCTTGAGGGGTTAAACTGCGCTGGCTACGAACTTTATCCAAGGCTCTTCTTTCTCGGATTATTTTAAGTGCCTCTTGCTGAAGGCTTCGATATTCCTCTAATGTGATATCTTCACCAGGTATTACGTACAGTTGAGGTACATCTAAATTTTGACGAGTCGTTCCCAAGAAATCTTCAACTTCCTGGACTCTAAGTAATTCCATCACTTGCAAGGCTTCTTCCACACGGTTCTCTTGAAGCAGTAGATCAACAAGACGACGATATGTCTCAACTAAAGTACCAACATAAGCTCTCTGTAGACGAGGAGAAAGTGATGCAACCTCTTGACGGATTTCTTCGCGGCATACAACCGCCTTTTTATAGAAAATAATAGCTAATGCATTACCTTGGCTTTGTGCACTCTCATTGTCAGTAATAGCATTTGCTTGAGTGGCTAGAACATCGCCAATGCTGCTATGGGCCAGGGACATCCCATAACGATCATCTACTTCACAGCGAGATAGAGACGAATTTGTGTTAGAAGGTCGAACGCTATGAGATTGCTGTTGAGATGACTGTGAAGGTTGAATAGGCTGGGGCGACAGTTGATCAATATTAGTTTGTAAAATAATAGAAGCCTCTTGGGCATATGCAATGGCTTGGTCGTAGTATTCGTCTTGTCTCTGTAAGTTTTCTTGTTCTTGTTTACCTCTCCCTAAAGAAGCTTGGCTTAAAACAAGTAAAGCATAAGCTTCTCCAGAGCGATCGTCAGTCGATTGAAAAATATCTAATGCTTCTTGTGCTTCCTCTTGTGCCCTAGCATAGTTATTTTGATTGAGGTAAAGATTACCCAACCCTAACCTTGCCTGAGCCTCAGCAATGCGATCGCCAAGTCTCTCAGCAATTTTTTGAGAACGTTTAAAATATTTCTCAGCTTGTATATTTTCTCCCCTATTAATGTAATCATTTTCTAATCCTAATTGAGCAAATGCACCTTCAGTGAAATAAACAACCGTACCAAGCTGTTGAACAAATCGATGAGCATCGGATAAATCAAAAGGATTCCTGACGAAAATGTTAAGAACTGAATTAGCTAAAACCATCACTCCTCTGAAAACTTTAGGAATTAGACCTTCTTGAGGATTAACTCTGGCCTCAACTTCTTCTTGAAGATCATAAGCTAGCTCATAAGCCTTAGACGCTTCCCTAAACCTCCGTTGAGCTTGAAGAGCAGTCCCTATTAAAAGTAGTGCTTCCGCCTTACGACTTTGGTCGCCACTATTCTGAAATAAACGAAGTGCAGTCCGGGAAGATTCTAGTGAATCCTGATATTGACCTAGAGTGCGATAGAGATCACTTAACACTAGCAAAGCACTTCCATGTCCAACAGGATCGGATATTTGCTGATAAATGTCTTGGGCATCCTCTACATAACTTAGAGCAGTACTATATCTTCTCAGGCGGAGATGAAGCCTACCTAAAACTATTTGAGTCTCTGCCTGATCAGCCAAATAACTCTTTCCTAAACCCTGAAATAATTGAAGAGAAATTTCACCTTCGCTTAGAGCTTGGCTATAGTCTCCTATCTTGAATGCAATGGTACTCAAGCTCAATCTTGTTCTCGCCTCTCCAGCTCTAACTCTAGCTCTATAATCCTGCGCTGCTTCAGCAGGAGTAGCTTCTTGGAGTCTTTTAAAGAGTTCTAAAGCTCGTGCACTATTCTCTCTAGCTTTTCCTGTATCTCCTTGGGCACTAGCTATCTCTCCCAATCTTAATAAAGCCTCTGCCTGGTAAATGAAGACAAAACTGCTGTCATCATTGCTTTCACCAACTAAAGACAACACCTCCTCAAATCTCTCTTCTGCCTCTTGATACTCTTGGAAGTTAAGGTGTAATATTCCAAGTTGAGTTAGAAGATCTAATTCCTCAGATTTCTTACGACTGTCATCATTATGACTGCCATCATTATGAATAATTCTCAACTGTTCTTCTAAGCTTTGGATTACTTCGCTACGACGATCTCGTCGAACATGAGAACGAACCCCTTGCAATATATCAGTAAAGCTTTCATACAGTATAGGTACATCATCCGCAATAGAGAGTAGAGAAGCAATATTTACTATGACGTTTACAGCTCTCAGTGGTGGAAAAAAGATCTGTAGGACTCCAATCGCGTCTCCAATAAAACTTACATTTTCTATTATGTCTTGGACGTCATTATTATTGGATACTCTGTCCGCAAGTTCTCTCGGAATTTTAAACATTTCTGTCAAAGAATCTAGTCCATCACTGTACTGTCCTTGAGCAAAATAAATATTGCTTAAAACTTCTAGAGAGCGAGCAATTCCAGCTTGGATATTAGCTGAAATCTCTTCCCCATTCTCTTTTTCTTGAGCAGCTTTCTCTCGAAAAAGTCTACGTGCTTCAGTAGCTGACTCTTCGGCTTTAGTAAATAATTCACCTTTATTAAAATCAGCAGTTAATCCTAAATTGAAATAAACCTCTGCAAGCTTTAGTAGTACCCTTGCTCTGTCTTCAGCCGATGAGTCATTATTATCTGCGATAATTGTGCTTACCTTCTCAAGCACAGTTCTAGCTGACGTATATGATTCAGTGGCCATATATGCATCACCTAGAATAATCAAAGCATTGATTTGACCAACTCGATTCTCAGTTGATTGATATAAACTTGGCAATTGCTCATAAACAGCAACAGCGTCACTATAACGTTCCAATGAGCTATATATCGCCCCTAACAAAACCAAAGAGCTGATTACTTCTTGAGGAACGTTGCCTAATTCGCTCGAAATCTGGAATGCCTGGTGACTCAGTTCAAGAGCACGTTCTCCATTTTTCTGCTCTCCTTCAGCCTCACTTAGACCATAAAAAAAAGTTGCCAAACGGAGTAATCGACTGGGCTGGCTAGCAAGTTGTAACGTTGTTGTAATGTTGAAGGCTTCTTCTGCTCGGGCAATTGCTTCAGATGTACTTCCTGACTCACGAGATGATAAAGCAATCCCAATCAGAGCATTTGCCCGCCCATCAGGGAAAGCGGAACCATATCGTTCAAGAGCATCTTGAAATGATTGTCGTGCCTTTTCATATTCCTCCAAACCTAAGTAAGCGTTTCCAAGGCTTAAAAAGGCTTGAGCTTCATCTGTAGGATTTCTAGCATTTGCAAGCGACCTTTCAGCTTCCTGACGTAACTGTAGATAACACTCCCCTCTCTCATTAGCGGTTGATGTGCTTTCACAGGAAGTATCAGATCGATTACTAGGCAGAGTTTCTGTTGCAGTTAGAAGTAATTTCTCATTCTCAGTGATTATTTTAGAAACTGATATGCTCTTGAGAGAAGTATCTACTTGTTTAAAGCCTGGGTTTCTTGGGAACTGTGCCTGACCACTTAAGGGATTAGAGTCTTCTATCGTGAATTGAGTCTGTCTTAAAGTAGGTTCAGAACTAATTACTGTTTCTACGTTGGATAGCTCTGCTGTTGGAGTTGACTGAGTAAAACTCTCAATATCTCTTGGTAATAATGAATTATGATACTCAGATAGTTGCTGTTGCTGATATGCATCAGAGCAATCGGCACAATTAGCCTGAGAAGACTCTACGGATTCTAAATTATTCTCGTAATGTTTTTTGTATGTTACGTCCGGCGAGTCGGATATACGTTCTTTCTGCAAGTTGATAACTTTTACATCTGAAGTTGATGCCGAGAGCGCTTGTCTATCCTCTGTTACACGCTGCTGATACTTTAGATGAACACAGGAAGTATAGTTAAATTCACCCGAACACTCACTTTCTTCGAATGAACTTGCCTGTGAATATATCTCTTGGGTATCAAGTTGCTCGACTTGACGTTGTTCAGAGCTAGGTTCTTCCGTTTGATTAGATTGGATTGTCTGAGATATGTTTGTTTGCCCTAAAACTTTATCGCTCTTTAACAATATTGTTAAGCAGAGCGGCAACATCAAACTCAGTTTTGCAGAGACTGAAACAAGATCTCGTAACTCTGCTTTAAGTACCATAATATTTTTTTTGCAAAGCGACGGGTAATACTGGTAGAGACTAAGCTGGCACTAGTGTACCAAGTCTTTAAATACTTTACAAGAATAAAGTAGTCACTTGGTCTTAGCTCGACTTTAATCCATTTTCTGAAACCCTTAGGCACCAGTATCTGTAGCATGTCGGCTTTTCTCTAGACCTTTCTTGATATTGGTTAAACCGCTAGACATCCGAAAAAGTTTGCGTCTCTGTCTGCGATCTAGACACCACCAAGAATGGCTCCTTTTCAAAATGGATTAGAAAGTGAGCTTAACCCTAGTGCTACACCGTCTTTACGAGTGCTGATCGAGATAGATTTAATCGGGGTTGGGATGTTTGACTGCATTCTGGCGTTCCAGCCCTGCAATCACCTCTGCCATTTCGACCTGCGGGAAATCGGCATAGAAGCGGCTGACGCTCAAAAATGCTTCGGGTGCAATCAATACAATGACGCGATCGCACCAGTTTTCTAGCCGCTCGATCATCAGTTTGGGAGCGACGGGGGCACAAATGAATAGCGCGGCGGGCTGTTTGGCGCGAATGGCACGGG
>JBBRVV010000130.1:0-6099 GCA_038246525.1 Pseudanabaenales cyanobacterium | reverse complement strand
CTATTAGCCAATATTCCTGTACGCCTTTCTGAGCATATAGTTTCAGCTTTACTACTCTATCTCTAAGTTCATTTTCAGTTCCGCTAGATAAGACCTCAATAACTAGTTCGGGTACCATGGTTAAATGCCCAGCTTGATCCAAGCTCGCCAGGACTTGATTGCTTGCCCACACAAGATCGGGAATCACATTATCAGTATCACTGAAGATCACTCCTGGCGCGATCGCTGCCCCACCTAACTTAGTTTGTAAAGACCATCTTCTTAACTCAGCACCGATATTAATGCAAGTAGATTGATGCTGCCAATGGGGGGCTCTAGTCACAAAAAGTTCTCCGTCAATAATCTCATAGCGATTTCCACTTTCTGCATAGCTGGGAAATAATTCAAGATCGGCAGTTGTCCAGATTTTCCTGACCGAAAGCTGAGTCATAAATATCACTCCTATGGTTGACCATAATGCTAACAAAAAAACCTAAAGTTGCTAGAGACAGCAATTATTGGGCAAAAAACTGAAAGATAAGTGGGTTGGGGTACAGATTACTGATGGTTTTAATCGCTTAAATCAGCAAACTATTAGTTGATGCCATATCTTTTACAAAGTAAGAAGCTAAATAAGCTTGATCTCAGCTTTACAATTTGTTACAGAACTTGTCATAATACTGCTAAACTTCAAAACTCATAAAATTACAGGACAAAACTATGACTACTGACAAAATTGATCTCGATAAAATCAACGTCAACCCCACAGGTAAAGGCGTATTTGGCTTTAGTAATTTTGCCGAAGATTGGAATGGCAGAATGGCAATGATCGGCTTTGTGGCTGGCTTGATCGGTGAAGTTACCACAGGTAAGGGCATTCTCGGCCAAGTTGGCATCACTTCTACTGGTGGTGATATATTGGTTGCACTATTCTTAGTTGGTTTCACTTTCGCGGCAATTATTGGTTACTATGCAGTAAAACTCAGTAATCCAGTCCAAGAGCCACCCTTGAAAACCAACACGGTGCAAGAACCGCCAATGTAAGAACTAAACTAAACTTGATTGAAAATAGGTAAGTTCTGATAAACATGAAAGTTTTGGGGATGATTAGTGGCACTTCAGTAGATGGCATTGATGTAGCAATAATTGAAGTTAGCGGATTTCCCCACTTCTCTAATTCTAGTAGTTCTCCCATAGTTTCTCTAAGTGATTCACAAAGAGACGCGCAAAAAGATAATTCTAGAGATACTCAAAATAAATTACAAGTCAAATTAATTGAAGCTCATACTTACCCTTACGAGAATGCGCTGAGGCAGGAAATCTTAGAAGTTTGTGCTGGAAAACCGCGATCGCTACTCCAAATTTTTCAACTAGATCAAGCGATCGCCAAGTCATTTAGTCAGGCCGCCCAAGCTTTAATCAATTCTTCCCAAACTAAACCCGATTTAATCGCTTCCCACGGACAGACCGTTTTTCATCAACCGCCCCATACAGGAGAATTAGGTTACAGTCTGCAATTAGGAAGAGGCGAAGTAATTGCAAAACATACTGGAATTTCTACCGTGAGCAATTTTCGGGCGGCGGATATTGCTATAGGTGGAGAAGGTGCGCCCCTAGTACCAATGTTAGACTGGCTATTACTATGTGACCAAAAAGAAGTGCGATGTGTACAGAATATTGGTGGCATCGGTAACGTTACTTATTTAGCCGCTTCTTGCCAAGCAGAGCAGGTAATTGGTTTCGATAATGCGCCTGGCAATGTATTAATTGACATGGCAACCCAGCAATTCTTTAATCAGGATTTTGATCCAAATGGAAGATTAGCCGCCCAAGGAAAAGCGGATTTAGAACTGGTACAAACTTGGCTGAAGCAAGAATTTTTTGATCAAGCTCCACCAAAATCCACTGGCCGAGAACTATTTAGTCCTGAATATTTACAAACTAGACTAACGGAAGCCGCTCATTTATCTGCTCACGATATTTTGGCAACCTTAACCGAATTTACTGCCCAAGCGATCGCGCAGAGTTACCGAGATTTTCTGCCCCAATTTCCTGATCGAGTTTTAATCTGTGGTGGCGGTAGTCGCAATTCTCATTTAATCCAGCGCTTACAAGCAAATTTACCACCCGCAATTGTCGAACCTTTAGATAATTTGGGCATAAATGCCGACTTCAAAGAAGCGATCGCCTTCGCAGTTTTAGGTTATCTTCGCTACCATAACTTGCCTGGTAATTTACCTAGTGTAACGGGAGCAAAGAAATCTACACTTTTGGGAGAAATCCATCTAGCTTAAGAAAATTAAAAATAAAAAAGAATAAAAACTCTTGTTAAGCTGAGAGATTGCGCTAAAATGTGTTATTAATCCGCCGACTCTCTTTTAATGGCTAAGCTCCAGGGTAAATATGATGCAAGATCAAAGCAGAGAGAATCAAGGGGAAAGCAAAGGAGTAGATAGCAAGGAGCAGGAAGTTAGACTGCAATTTTTAGATGAGGCTCAAACTTATTTAGATCAGATCGAAGATTCCTTAATGGGAATTAGCACTCGCGAATTGGAACGCACCAAACTAGATGGAATTTTGCGGGCTGCCCATTCAATTAAAGGTGGAGCAGCGATGATGGGCTTTATGCCGCTTAGTGAGATTGCCCATAGACTTGAAGATTTTTTTAAAGTATTGCGTTCAGGAAAGACCTGCGATCGCCAAGTTGAGCAGCTATTTTTGCAAAGTATCGATTCTATCCGCCAGGTGGTTACCAATCACCGTCAAGGCAAAGAAATTTCCAAAGCTTGGCTAGAAGCGAATACCTCTTTAGTTTTGACCGAACTGCGCAATAGACTGGGTGATCCTCAACCTGAAGATGAAATTGCCAATCTCTCATTGGAAGCTGGCGAAGATATGCGGGTGATGCTATTTGAAAGCGAAGTGGAAGGCTGTCTCTCTCAGCTAGAAGAAGTTTTGGCTGATCCCTCTCAACCATGTCTAAAAGAAGAGTTCCTAATTGCTAGTCAAGAACTTGGTTGTCTAGGAGAAATGCTGGAATTGCCCAACTTCAAACAACTGTGCGATCGGATTACTGAGAGTTTAGAAGTGAATAGCGATCTTAAATCTACGGCTAGAATTGCTTTACAGGCTTGGCGGCGATCGCAGGCATTGGTGATTATTGGACAATATGATGCTTTGCCCTCAGAATTAGAGAAATCCCCTGAAATTCCTCTTATTAATCAATTAATTAATCAAGTTCAACAGACAGAGATTAAAACTGGCATTCTCCTTCCTCCAGATCTTGACTCAATTCAGATCGAAAGCACAATTCGAGTTTCCCAAAAGCAGCTAACCCAACTAGGAGAACAATTTAGCCAATTAACCACAGAACGTAGTGGCTTAAACTTCCAACTGCGTCGAATGCGCGAACTGGTCACCAATCTAAGCGATCGCGTACTCACCCTTGAAGAAGTAAATAAACGACTGCGCACATCCCATGATCAAGTGGCAACCCAAGCCGTTCTATCGTCAGTTTCTCAGGTTTCCGTACAAGTCGAAGCAAAAGAAATTCTTGTCAATCAAAGTGATAATCTGCAAAGTCAATTTCCCAACGATTCTTCCAGCTTTGATTTATTAGAGATGGATCGATATAGCGACCTGCACCTACTTTCCCAAGAAATTATGGAAAATGTGGCACTAATTCAAGAGCTTTCTGGCGATTTAGAAACCGCACTGACAGAGACCGAAAGCGCTTCGCGGGAGCTGAGTCGTACATCTAAGCAAATGGAAGTAGGTATGACTAAAGTGAGAATGCGTCCTCTTTCCGATGTGGTCAGCAGATTTCGGCGGATGTTGCGGGATATGTCTTTAAGTTATGGCAAATCAGTCGAACTGAAGATCAATGGCGGTAGTACCTTAATTGAGCGTTCTGTGATTGAGATTCTCAACGATCCTTTGATTCATATTATTCGCAATGCTTTTGACCATGGCATTGAAGACTCTCCCACTCGAATCGCCCACGGCAAGCCTTCCCACGGCACAATTTCGATTAATGCGGGTTATCGTGGTAATCAAACTCTAATTACGATCAGTGACGATGGAGCAGGAATTGATTTAGAGAAACTTCGTCAAAAAGCACCGTTATTGGGAATTAGTACCACTGACATCGCTTCTGCGGGAAAGTCTGAACTTTTAGAACTGATTTTTGAACCTGGATTTAGTACAGCTGATTCAGTTACCGAGCTTTCTGGTCGGGGTGTAGGCATGGATGTGGTGCGAACCAATCTGCAATCAATCGGTGGCTCTGTAGCTGTTGATACGACTTTGGGCAAAGGTACAACTTTTACGCTGACAGTTCCATTCTCCCTTTCCGTTACCCGTGTTCTCTTGGTGGAAAGTAATAAAATGCTCTTGGCTTTCCCTGCGAATGAAGTGGAAGAGATGGTACTTCTAGTCAAAGAATCAAGCAAGCAAGCATCAAGCAAAACTCTAGCTTGGGAAGAAGAAGAGATTCCCTTAGTCAATTTATCCCAGTTTCTTCAATTCAGCCGACCTCATCGCCCGATCGCTCAAGAGAATTTACCAATTATCGAACAATCTGTAGCTTTAATTGTGGCAAAAGATGACGCACCCTACGCGATCGCCGTAGATCGATATTGGGGCGAAGCAGAAGTTACCACCCGTCCAATTGCTGGCAAAATCAAACTTCCACCTGGGCTTTTCAGTTGCGCGCTGTTGGGAGATGGCAGAGTTGTGCCGATTTTAGATGCGGTGGATTTACTCGATTGGGCTTTGGCTGATAATTACAAAACGCCAATTCTGACTCCTGCTTCAGAAAATCGTCAAACCGTGATGGTAGTAGATGATTCGGTTAATGTGCGGCGTTTTTTAGCCTTAACTCTAGAGAAAGATGGATACCTAGTAGAGCAAGCAAAAGATGGGATCGAAGCCTTGGAAAAACTTAATGCGAATCCAGAGATTTGCGCGATCGTCTGTGATGTAGAAATGCCTCGCTTAGATGGATTCGGCTTCTTGGCACAGAAAGGAAGTTCTCAATTCAACTCGATTCCGATCATGATGCTCACTTCTCGCAGTGGACAAAAACATCGTCAACTTGCCATGAATTTGGGTGCAAATGCCTACTTCACTAAGCCTTTCCATGAGCCTGAATTGCTAGAAATGTTGCGATCGCTGATCAAGGCTAAAGTAAAGGTTTAATATCTGCTGGATTCAATTCTCGCCACTGTCCAGGTGCAAGCCCAGAAAGTGAAAGATGAGCAATTTTTACCCGCACTAAACGTAGGGTCGGACAACCTACGGCGGCAGTCATACGGCGCACTTGACGATTTTTGCCCTCAGTCAAAGTAAGCTCTAGCCAGGCAGTGGGAATTGTGGCGCGATCGCGGATCGGCGGATTGCGTTCGGGCAGATCGGGTAAATTTTCTAATAATTTTACTTGAGCAGGTCTAGTGCGATAGCCTTGGATAGTTATGCCAGTTTTTAGATTAGCGATCGCTTCAGGGGTTGGAATATTTTCTACTTGTACCCAGTAAGTGCGGGGATGGGCAAATTTTGGTTCACATAGTCGATGCTGCAATACCCCGTGATTGGTAAGTAAAAGCAGCCCCTCGCTATCTCGATCTAGCCTGCCTGCGGCGTATATATCAGCAATATCTAAAAAATCCTTCAGGGTGGGATGCCCTGTTTGATCAGGATCGCTAAATTGAGTGAGTACGCCGTAGGGCTTATAAAAAAGTAAATACCGATACAAGTTATAACTGCCGTAGATAACTTAGCAAATCTGCCATTTCTTGGGGCTGGGGCTGAAATTGAGGCATAGGCGGAGTATCACCACTTACTACTTGATGCACAATTCTGGAGTTTGAAAGTCGGTCAGATACACCATGCAGGTTTGGACCAACCTTGCCATCCGCCCATTGTCCATGACAAGCCACGCAGTTCATTACAAAAATCGATCTGCCTTTAGTTGGAGTACCTTCTAGGTTCAAAACTGCTTGGGTATAGGCATCATTGGGGTGCCAGAGCAATAACGAGCAAATCACGCCTAAAACTGCGGTTACAATGATCGCAATCACCCAGCCCAAACTTTTGCCAAAATCTTTACCACTGGGAGGGTTT
>JBBRVV010000129.1:0-6099 GCA_038246525.1 Pseudanabaenales cyanobacterium | reverse complement strand
AGATCATCAGCGCGTTACCGTTCAAGCCGATGCAGGTAAACTTGAGAACGTTGAAGTGATTTACGGCGCAGTGCGTCAGGGTGCAGCTTTAATGTTTTATCCCGAAGTGAACGCCATCTTTAAGGCTCAAACGGAAACGCGGTCTGGCACACCAGCTTTCAAGAGAGTTCCTGCTTTCGTTTATGCTTAGCGATCGCAAACCCACTTTTAAAATGCGATCGCATTCTCAAATTCATTCTCATCCTACTGGAGAATTATCTGCGATAATCTTAATTTTATCTTCATTAGATCTCAGCCTCTTTGTCATCTGGACTGAAGCTAGGGTCAACTCCCATGCCTGAAACCCAACTCCATAAAACTGTGATCTGTTCAGTAAATTCAAGTTGTTGAAGCTGTTGCATCCACTCAGTGGATGCCGATTCAAGAGTATGATCTTCTGACATCGGCATGATTACGGTTTTATCCATTCCTTGAGCTAACAAATACCAAAATAACAATTTGGTTATGTCACTCAATCCACCATATTCTCAACTGATCAAGCAGTTCATGCGCTCTATTCAATCATGCTGGATTTGCAAAAGAATCCTTTTGATCAACTAATTGATTTGAGCTATCAAGAGATTTCTCACAGTCAGTTATTGCCAGATCTTCATTTTGAATTACTCGCCCAGTTTATTCAAACAATTACGGAAACGAAAAACCAAACTCAAGCCATAATTGCCTATCGTAATATTTTGAGAACAGAAACGAAAACAGAAACAAGAAAAGAATCCCAGTAGATCGAGCTAGATTGCTATCTGTAGTTGAGTCTCTCTAAGATGCTCAAGTGGATTCTTAATCGGGTTCAAAGCAGAATCTTTTTCTCCCAGTAATTCCTTAGTAGCTTTGATTAATTCTTCAGTTCTAGGCTCCAAATCCGATCTAGTACCGATATATAACTTCAGTGCGTGAAGCGGATCGAGAATGGCAGCGCGATCAAGGGAAGCCAAACGTAGTCGAGCATTATTCTCAATTACTTCGGACAAAATAGCATAGGTATGCGTACTTTCCAAAGCTAGGTGCAAAGCAGGTTGATCAATATGTGGTATCTGTTCTGGCTTAACTTTATAAATTAAACGGACGATCGCTGCTTCAATTTCACATTTAGCGATCGCTTCCATTAATCTTGGTTGAATTTGCGGCGGTGCAGTTAATCCCGTTAAATCCACTTCAATCGTGCGAAAAGGACGAGCAGGCAAAACACAAAATTCAAAGCTAACCTGCTTCTTCGCTATTTCTAGCCAAACATAACCCTTCTCTTCATTTTCTTCACCAAAATCTACTCGCTCAATACTGCCAGGATAGACAATCGGCGGATCTTGACAGAGAATTTGATGCTTATGCACATGACCCAAAGCCACATAGTCAAATTCAGGGCGTGCCAGTAAACTCAGAGGCACAGTGAAGCCCACACCCGCCGCCAAAAACCGCTCTGCCCCCACCGTTGCTCGATCTGCCATTAGATGCCCTAACAAGATAGTGGGAAGATCAGGATCTAGTTGCCGTACTTCTGCCTCGATCACTAATTCCAATCTTTTGAGCAATTCTTTGCCCACGGCATCCACAGATAGTCCCTCAGTTTCAGCTTTGGTCAGCATTGCCGATCGCGTCAACCAAGGTAAACAAATAATTTGAATGCCGCCTGATTTTGTTCTAATTTTATGAGTTTCCAAGCGATCGCCAACAATAAAGCCTGGCACACCTAAACTACGATAAATCGATAAACTATTGCCCGTTTGCGAATGGCGATCATGGTTACCCACTAATAAGACTGTTGGAATCTGGCGATCGGCTAAGCGGCGGAACTGACTGGCAAAAATCTGCTGTACCTGGGGAGCAGGCATGGCATCGGGAAAAGCATCACCTCCAAATAGCACTAAGTCGGCGGGTTCGGTGATCGCACGGTCAATACAAAGGGAGAGCGATCGCTCAAAATCCTCTAGCCGACTATTGATCCCCGTCAGCGGATTGAGTTTGCCGTGAGTAAGTGTACCTAAATGAATATCAGAGAGATGTAAGACTTTAATCATTCGCAAGCATCCAGAAAATTAATTAGGTTAAGACAATCATCAATCCAACTTCAGGAAATTAGGGATTTTTAGGACAAAATCAGTCTAATTTAATGCTGCTAGTCAAAAAACTGGGAATTTTCGAGACAAACAATGTATAAAGGGATCTACGCTACGCCTTGATTTTATTTTTGGGAATTTGCCTGATTGCCATGTCAACCCTTGTTATTGTTGAATCTCCCACTAAAGCCCGCACAATTCGCAACTTTTTGCCCTCTGGCTATCGGGTGGAAGCATCGATGGGTCATGTGCGTGACCTACCTCAATCTGCTACTGATATTCCTGCTAACCTGAAGGGTGAAGAGTGGTCAAGGTTGGGCGTGAATGTAAATGCCGACTTTGAGCCTCTATATATTGTGCCCGATGACAAGAAAAAGGTAGTGCGTGAGCTAAAGGCTGCACTCAAAGATGCTTCAGAATTGATTCTAGCAACTGATGAAGATCGCGAAGGCGAAAGCATCTCCTGGCATTTGTTGCAGATTTTGCAGCCCAAAGTGCCGATCAAGCGCATGGTTTTCCATGAAATTACCGCCGAAGCAATCCGTGCCGCCCTCAGTGAGTGTCGTGATGTAGATGAAAGAGTAGTACGCGCCCAGGAGACTCGCCGCATTTTAGATCGATTGGTAGGCTACACTCTTTCGCCTTTACTGTGGAAAAAAATTTCTTGGGGTCTGTCGGCTGGTCGAGTGCAATCTGTGGCGGTGCGCCTGCTGGTTAATCGTGAGCAACAACGCCGTGCGTTTAAGTCAGGTAGTTATTGGGATCTAAAAGCTACTTTATTTGCGCCAGAGAGTGAGTTTCCTGCCCAGTTGGTCTCCTTGGCTGGGGTAGCGATCGCTAGCGGTAAAGACTTTGATGAAAATACTGGGCAAGTTATTTCTGGACGGAATGTAAGGTTATTAAATCAAGCCGAAGCCGAAGTATTACAGGAACGGCTGCAAACTAAACCCTGGACAGTCTCCAACCTGGAGTCTAAACCAAGTACCCGCAAGCCCTCTGCTCCATTTACCACCTCTACCCTACAACAGGAAGCCAACCGCAAGCTCCGCCTCTCAGCCCGAGATACAATGCGAACTGCCCAGTCCCTCTATGAGCAGGGCTACATCACCTATATGCGAACTGATTCAGTACATCTATCCGAACAAGCGATCGCTGCTGCTAGAACCTGTGTAGAGCAGATGTATGGTGCCAACTATCTCAGCCCCCAGCCCCGCCAATATCACACCAAGTCCAAAGGCGCTCAAGAAGCCCACGAAGCTATTCGTCCTGCGGGCGAAACTTTCCGCACTCCCCAACAAACTGGACTGTCTGGACGGGAATTTAGTCTCTACGATCTGGTTTGGAAACGCACAGTAGCCTGTCAAATGGCAGATGCAAGGCAAATTATGAGTACGGTACAGATTCAAGTGGATGATGCCCTATTTCGGGCCTCTGGCAAAAGGATTGAATTTCCTGGCTTCTTCCGTGCCTATGTCGAAGGTTCCGATGATCCCGATGCCGCCCTAGAAGGACAGGAAATATTGTTGCCAGAACTAAAAGTAGGTGACAAACCCCAATGCCGTGCGCTAAATTCGGTCAAGCATGACACCCAGCCCCCCGCCAGATTCACCGAAGCATCTCTGGTCAAAACCCTAGAAAGTGAAGGAATCGGCAGACCTAGCACCTATGCCAGCATTATTGGTACGATCTGCGATCGCGGTTATGCTCAACTAGTTGCTAATACCCTGGTGCCTTCTTTTACCGCCTTTGCGGTTACTGCTCTATTAGAAAACAACTTTCCTAACCTAGTAGATCCTCAATTCACTTCCAAAATGGAAGAAGCCCTAGACCACATTTCCACTGGTAGCATCGAATGGTTGCCGTATTTGCAAAAATTCTATCTGGGCGAAAAAGGCTTAGAGAACCAAGTAAAAATACGCGATAGTCAAATTGATCCGATAAACGCACGCACGATTGAATTAAGCGATTTGAATGGCGCAAAAGTGCGTGTAGGTCAATATGGTGCCTATATCGAATCTGAAAGTGACGGCGAAAAAGTCAAAGCAAATATTCCAAAAGATCTAAATCCTTCCGATTTAAATTTAGAACTGATTGAAACTCTGCTGCATCAGAAGCTAGAAGGACCAGATCAAATCGGCATTCATCCCGAAACCCAAGAGCCAATTTTTCTGCTGATTGGACAATATGGGCCATACGTGCAATTGGGAAATGTCACCGATGAAGTTCCTAAACCAAAGCGCGCTTCTCTGCCAAAAACCATGAAACCAGAGGATTTGAATCTGGAAAAAGCAGTAGAGCTCCTACGTCTTCCTCGTATTTTGGGCAATCATCCTGAAACCGGCAAAAAAATCGAAGCAAATTTAGGCAGATTTGGACCTTACGTTTCCCTTGATCGTGGTAAAGAAGGCAAAGATTTTCGCTCACTCAAAGGTGAAGATAGTCCTTACACCATCACTTTAGAAAGGGCTTTAGAACTTCTTTCTGAGCCAAAAGCCGCGCGTAAGAATGCCGCTACTATGATCAAATCCTTAGGCGAACATAGCGAAGATGGCGAAAGCGTAGAACTTTACGAAGGCAAATATGGACCGTATGTGAAGTGGGGAAAGGTGAACGTCTCTCTTCCCAAAGATACTGCACCTGATACTTTCAGCTTAGAAGCAGCGATCGCCCTGCTAGAAACCAAGCAACCCGCTAAAGAGAAGTCAAAACGCAGCCCAAAATCTACCAGCAAGACCGCTACTTCCAAAGCCACTAAAACTAAGGCTTCCACCAAAACCACAGATAAGGCTACAAACACTACCAAAAAAGCCGCTAGTACTACTGCTAAATCTAGTACCAAGTCCACAGCTAAGACTGCCGCTAAGACAAGCCCTCGCAAAACAACCGCCAAGAATGTTTAGTAATTATTTTTTGGTGTACTTCACCTCAATATAATCGTCCTCAATATAATCGTCCTCAAAGTCATCCAGTTCATCAAAATCATCTTCTTCATATTTGGAATCAGAACGAGATGTAGGTGCTTTGGGGATTTGTGCTGAATTGTTTGCAATTTTTCTGGTTAAATCAAATTTTGGTTTAGTAATTAGGTTAATCATAAATGTAACTACCCCGCCACTGATTAAAGCCGCAAACATCACTAAGCTGAATGGCACAGCATAGGTTTTTTGCCCCAAAAAGTAGACGACTACAGCAGGTTCCCAATTTTGAATAATTAAAGGAATTAACAGAGCAGAAATCGCTATTAGCCCAATAGTAGCGATCGCTGACTGACCAGAATTATTAGCAGCTTGACCAGAAGATTTTGTCATTTGAATTCAGTAGGTATGACTGGAGAGCATTGTAAGGTTTGAGATTATTTTTCACTAAAACTCTGAAAGCTTTATTCCTAGTTAGTTTTACTGCAATAAATAATTTTATAGTAAAACGTAGAATTTTGAAACCTTCTCTGGAGAATGGTTTGAGTGGGGTTGAGCAATTACAGAATTTCATTAGCGATCGCCAATTCCCCAAACTTGTATGGTCTTTCCTCCTCGGCTCTGAGCTTAGGGGGATTTGCTTTTTGTTCTAGAAATTGCCAATCTGAGGAATAAAAATCTTCGGGGCTAATAATCAAATGGTGGTTGTAGTTTTCTAAACCTTGAAGTAGATATTCTGCCTCCTTAAATCCTTGGCGAGTCAGACAAATTGTCGGAATTTCTTGGCGGCAGGCTTCGGACAGAGTGCTATAGCCAGGCTTGGTTAGTAGGCGATCGCTCAAAGGCATCACATCAACTGGGCGCAGTTTCTTGGAACTTAGATTTATGAGGTTTTTTAACTCAGGTGCATGGCGATCAAAAGTGAGGAATTGCCAATCTGGAAACTTTGCTAAATTTTGATAGGGAATAGATTCTAAATTCAGTCCGCCAAAGGTGAGCAAAATTGTGGGGCGATCGCTTGGTAAGCTCAATTCTTTTCTCAAACTCTCGAGATCATATTTAGGCGTACCACCTGT
>JBBRVV010000128.1:0-6118 GCA_038246525.1 Pseudanabaenales cyanobacterium | reverse complement strand
CTTGCCAAGAGAAAGCGCTGCCAAAAGCCGACTGATAAATTACACTGTACACGGCAAATGGATCTGTCCCCTGCACTGCACAGAAAATTCCAAACAGGATCAAAGAGAGGATCAAAGCAGCAATTGGAATTACGATTTTTTCGGAAAGCGATCGCCATCTAGCTAGAATATTCATGTCTTAACCTATCCAAATTTATCCGATCTTGCCAACTACCCCTTCAACTAGCCAATTTATTTTTTCCAAACTGGGATCGGTCTGCTTTAGCATTTTACCTTTTGCGACTACCACCTTGCCAGTATTATCCTTAATCTCCCCTGCATAAATAACCATTGTGCCATCCATGAATTTGGCTAAGGCTGCATCAGCCGCCTTCTTAGCAATAGCACTTACTGCAGCACCATAGGGTGAAACCTTACAGAATTTTTCCTTCAAACCACCCCTAACTAGATGGGGAATTCCGCCATCAGCTAAGGTCTTACCCGCTTTTACCTGCTCCACATATTGAGTGTAAACTATACTCCAATCCCACTCCGAGCCAGTTAAGAAACCATTAGGAGCTAACTTTGATTGATCAACGTGGTAGCCTGTGCAGAAAATTTTGCGCTTTTCAGCAGTTTCAATCACTACCTTAGGACTATCAACGTGACAGGTGATCACATCCACCCCTTGATCAACCATACTGTTTGCGGCCTCTGCTTCTTTCACGGGGATCGACCAATCACCCGTAAAGATCACTCGCACTGTTGCCTTAGGATTAACACTGCGGGCACCAAGGGTATAGCTATTAATGTTCCGAATCACCTGCGGAATTGGCTTCGCTGCGACAAAACCGAGTTTTCCAGATTTAGTACTAAGTCCAGCCACAATCCCCGAAATATACTCAGCTTCATCAATATAGCCATAGTAGCTACCAACATTGGCAGGATGAACTCCATCTTTATATAAGCCACCACAATGCAAGAACTGAACCTTTGGATTTTCCTTGGCAATCTTCAAAATGTGGGGATCGTAATAGCCAAAGGAAGTAGGGAAAATCAAGGTAGCGTTATTCTGAGTGATCATGCTCAGCATAGTTTCCTGAACCGTTGCAGTCTCTGGCACATTTGCTTCATCAACAGTCTTAATGCCTGGTAATTTTGAAATTACTTCTTCAGCCTGAAAATGTGACTGATTATAGCCAAAGTCATCCTTAGGTCCCACAAAAATAAATCCAATGGTCAAATCACTAGCAGTTGGCGCGGGACTTAGAGTAGGTGTTGTACTAGTGGGGGGTGTAGGCGCTTGGGTTGTACATCCCGTCCACAACTGAGAAGTAACTCCAAAGGCAGTAGATGCCAAAATTCCACGGATTACCTGACGACGCTGGATATATGAGCGCTTCTTCTCTTTCAATTTTCTGCTCCTTATTAATTAAACGACAGTGTTTTTTTGGTTTATGTACTTATTTATAAACTAGGAATACAGGAATGAAAACCCAATTAAAACCCGATCAAAAGTCTGGATGGGCTGCACTCCATGCTTCGCTCATGCCCTATCAGTTAAGTTCTCAACAGGCTGAACATACTTGTAAATCCTGAATCAAGCTGATGATTAATTATGCCCCAAAGGGTTAAAAGCCAAACTGCAAACGCAAATTAGCTACGGTAATAGTTGGATTACTATTAAAGTTGTTCGGGTTAAAGATAAAATAAAGAGCTGGCACCAAAGCAATATTTTTGGTCAGAGGATAAAAATAAGCAGTTTCTAGTTCATACTGAGTACCACCATCACCAGAGCCAGTAGTTAAGAGATTTCTTCCACTGGTAAAATTCCATGGCATCACTAAAGAAACGGTTCCTTGCGCTCCCTGTTTAAATAAGTCTGGGAAGGCGGCACCGATTTGAAAAGCTTGGGTAGTGATACCACCAATGGATCTTCCCAAGGTCGAAGAATTTAAGTTGGTAAAGCTGATAGTATAACGCCCAAATAGCCCAAATCCTTTGCTAACTAGCCAGTCAAAATTGAACCCAATCACATCGGCTTGTCCGTTGGCAAGTGTGCCATTATTATTTCGGTCAAGAGCACAAGCAGTGCCAGGAAGAGACGGTGTAGCCCCAACTCCGCCCACACATCCAAATACGTTATCACTATTGGTGCGACTATATAAAAGTCTAAGATTTATATCCCTACTTGGTTTGAAGGCGAGTTCAGCAGTGAGTGCATTATTGCCGCTAAAAAGTCCTTTTCTGGGGTTAGCAGCAGTGTTGAACAGGTCAGATGGCAGAAACTCATTGCTTTCGCCAAGATAGCCAAGCTTGAAATCTAGTTGGTCTCCCAGCGGAGCCAGTAAAATTGCTCCAGCCCCTCGTTTAGCATTAGTCAGCAAAGTGCTATTAATGGAATTAAAGCTACTGGTTCCATTCAGAAAAAGGGTGAAGCGGTTAGTGTCAAAATACTTATAGAAGTTGACTCTTGGACCTACAACAATCGTGGCTTTGTCAAAAACAGGGAATTGGTAGGAAAGCTCCCGTAGAACAAATGAATTAGAGGTAGTTCCAGCAGTTTGATCTGTAAATGGCGTACCAGCAGAGTTGAAAAAGCCTGTGGAAAAGCCTGGATCAATGAAGTTGTTGGCGGGGGAAGTGCCGTTACCTGCTGCTAACTGGGTTACCAGTAAATCTTTACCTGTAAAAGAAGTTTTGAAGTCTAGCCAGATCAAACCACTAAGAGTTGTATTTGGGTTGGTTGCTGTTCTGGTGGAGCCGTCGGCAATGCTTTGATATTTCACGCCGCTACCAGCAGTTGCACCTGTCAAGTTAAAAAAGCCTAAAATCCCTAATTTTGTGGTGGTAGAGAATTGCTTAGCCTCTAAAGTTTCAACTTTGGATTCCAAAGTATCCACTCGTCCTTTGATTGCGCTCAATTCTGAGGCGAACTCTTCTTGCAATCTTTGTAATGTTGCCAAGTCCTCTTTTCCCACTTTATCAGCGAGTCCTGAAGTAATTAGCTCATTAGCTTTATCCAAGCAGGCATTCAAGCCAGCCGCAAATTCAAAGCGAGTCATGGATCTTTGTCCACGAAAGGTTTTGTCGGGATAACCTGCAATACAGCCGTAGCGTTCTACTAGAGACTGAAGTGAGGTGAATGCCCAATCAGTAGATTTAACATCGCTCAATTGAGAAACAGAAGTAACCTGAGCGATCGCGGCTACTCCTTTTCCTTCTTTAGCAAACCTTACAATCTGACCTAGATCCAAATTTTTGTTGTCAGTAAGCTCGGCTGGAGATACAGTTGTAGAGTGGGTTTTACTTTCACCAGCAGAAATAATATTCTCTGCATTAGCGCTAATATTATTTGGGAAAACAAAACATAACCCTACGACTAAAAATATATTTCTAATTAAAGAATACCTAACTAAAGAATACCTAATTAAAGAATGCCTGATCTGAGAATATTTAAGCTGATTTAGTCCGTCCATTCCTCAACACCAATGTAAATAATATTAATTAACAAATCAAAACATGACTGAAAGCTTTAATTAAGACTGAAAGTTTTAATCGAGCTATTCAGCTATCTGGAAAGTCTCCCACCTTTGGAAGCCTTGTTTATCTCATCAAAGAGAACTTCGACTCAAGTATTTTGGATAATGCTAATTTCCCTTTGTCCAATCCTAGATTTTCAAAATTTCTAGTGGCTATCGTACTTAATAACCTGGTAAATGGACATTATCAGAGTAAATATAGACAAATAGTATTTGCTAACACAAAATAGGTTATTTAGTAAAAATCTGTTAGCTAATCCAAGTTTCCGCCTAGGACTAGTTTTAGCTACTGTAGAAGTGAGCTAAATGATGCTCAATTAGATTAACCGAAGTAATATTCTGCAAATATATAAAATATTAAAATAAAATACCTAGTATTAAAACTGAGGTAGCAAGAGTCTTAGATATTTAAAGTAAAGTGCCAAGATCTGGAGTAATATTCAAGAATAGATAAGCTTTTTGAATATAAAGTTTTTATTTATTCCTCTAGAGGTTTTAGGACTTAAGGTAAATTCCTAGAAAGATTCTATCTATTACTTTCAAGATAGGGTCGCAGGGCGTAGCCCCGCAATGGGTTTTAAAGATGTGATCCCTGGGTAATTTATTTCTTAGAAACCGCCTAAGTAGGCTAAAGAATAGTATACGAATTGGCAAATAATTTTTGGATATCCCTTAAACTAGTCTCATGTTTACTAATATTGCCGCTCAAATATTTGCTGCTCGACCAGATTTACTGATGGCAGTAGTTAACAAATCTGGTGAAATATCATGGGCTAACCAAGCATTTGCCAACTGTGCACAATTGGGAATAGAAGAAATTATAGGCAGTGATTTCTCCAATATTCTCTCATTAAATTTCCAGAATATCCCCGAATATGCTGTCAACGTCTCAGGCTCTAAATTTGAGGTAGCTTGGGATAACCCCCAAAGCCTAAGTTTGTCATGGTTTCTAATGGATATAAAATCCTTTGTCAGAGAAGATGGAGGTATAGAAGAATTCTCGATCATAGGAATAGATATTACCGAAAGGAAGCAATATGAACTGAAGAAAAATAAAGATGAAGCCAATCTGAAAGCTATACTGAATAACTCTCCAGCGATTATCTATATCAAAGATTTAGAGGGTAGATATCATTGGGTAAATCGAGGATTTGAATCAGTTCTGCAAATCACTCAAGCCCAAATTTTGGATAAAACTGACTATGATTTTCTCCCTGCTGAAGTTGCTGATCGCTTGAGAGCTAATGATCATCAAGCCATTTTAGCAGGTAAGCCCATTCACTTGGAAGAAACCGTTGTATTTTCCAACCAGCTCATTCAAACTTATCTTTCTACTAAGTTTCCCGTTTTTGACGAACATGGCAGACTAAATGCTACGGCAGGAATTAGTACTAACATCAGCGATCGCAAGTTAATCGAGCAAGAATTACGAGAAAGTGAAGCGAGACAAAAAGCAATAATTAACGCTTTACCAGACCTGCTTATGGTTTTGCGTGCAGATGGAGTTTATTTGCAATTTATCTCTCCCAATACTTATAAAGTGATTGGTGGAAATCGGCGTTTGATGGAGACTACGATATACGAAATTTTACCGCAGGATATTGCCCAAAAGCGAATGGATGCTTTGCAAAGAGTTCTGCAAACTGGAAATATAGAAATCTACGAGCAAGTAATTGAAATTGACGGTTTATGTCAAACCGAAGAGGTGAGGATTGTTCCCTATCGAGAGCAGGAAGTTTTAATTATAGTTAGGGATATTAGCGATCGCAAACAAGCAGAATTACAACTGAGACAGAGTGAATCTAAGACCCGCAGCATTCTAGAAACTATTCCAGATATCATTAATCTATATAGCGAAGATGGCTTTTTTCTTGAATCTAGTAATCACTCAAAACCCAATAATTTGATCGGCGCAGATATAGATCCAATTAGTAAACATATTACCGAATTGTTGCCTTTAGATATTGCCCTAGGTCAAATAGCAGCAATTAAGCAAGCCATAACTAGCGGACAAACTCAGATTTTTGAGCAGCAGTTTGAGGTGGGTGGAGCGATTCAATACGAAGAGGTACGAGTCCTTCCCATCCCAGATCGTAGGGCTGCTTTGGTGATGTCCCGTGATATTAGCGATCGCAAAATTGCCGAAATAGCGCTTCAGAATAGTGAGTTTGAAAATTCAGCAATTCTATCGTCAATTCCTGATTTAATTTTTCAAGTGAGTGCTGAAGGTATCTATACTAAGCGGTTCTCCACAAATTCCGTTAGAGATGTAATTGCTATAGATGCGAATCCGATTGGCAAATCTCTGGGTGAAGTTCTACCCGAGGATGTTGCTAAGCTAAAGCTAGGCTACATTCAAATAGCCCTAAGTACTGGAGAAACTCAGGTCTATGAGCAGAAGCTGGAAATTGCTGGAGTTCCTCAGTACGAAGAAGTGCGGATCGTCAAGATTAATAAGGATTCGGTTTTAACGATGATTCGTAATATTAGCGATCGCAAGCAAGCAGAGTTACAACTCAGGCAAAGTGAAGAAACTAATCGTGCCATCTTAAGTGCCATTCCCGACTTACTTTTACGAATTGGACGAGATGGTTCCT
>JBBRVV010000127.1:0-6140 GCA_038246525.1 Pseudanabaenales cyanobacterium | reverse complement strand
TAGAGGCTATAAAATTAAGCGAATCGAGGTAACTCCTGGGCATCGTCTAAGCCTACAAATGCACCATCATCGTAGTGAGCATTGGATAGTAGTCTCAGGCACAGCTTTAGTCACCTGCGGCGATAAGGAAATCATGATCAGCAATAATCAATCTACCTATGTGCCTCGCTGTACACCCCACCGTTTAGCAAATCCTGGCGTAATTCCCCTGGTGATTATCGAAGTCCAAAATGGTGATTATTTGGGCGAGGATGACATTGTGCGTCTCCATGATGACTACTCCCGTACCGATAAAGGCAATCCTAATTAATTACTTCCTGGTAAATTACTTTTTGCCCAAGCTAAAAGAGCCAAGGGCTTTAAGCCGTTTAGGTCTTTATCTTTCCTTTTAATAATCCATAATTTTCAATTCCTGTGATTACTATTCCCCCCTTCGATATTTCTCAACAATTTCAGCAAATTGGCGCCGAAATTAATCAGGCAGTATCTGCTGTACTTGCTTCCGGTCAGTATATCGGGGGAACTCAGGTGATCGAATTCGAGCAAGAGTTTGCCAATTATATTGGGGCAAAGTTTGGTACAGCTTGTAACTCAGGCACAGATGCGCTTTATCTATCAATGCGTGCCCTAGGAATTGGGGTAGGTGACGAAGTGATTGTGCCAAGTTTTAGTTTTTTTGCCAGTGCCGAAGCCGTTAGTCTCACGGGGGCAACCCCAGTTTTTGCAGATATTCAGCCAGATAGCTTTAACTTGGCGATCGCTGGCTTAGAAAAGTTAATCACCGAACGGACTAAGGCGATTATGCCCGTGCATTTGTTTGGTCGCCCCGCCAATATGACGGAAGTGATAGCGATCGCCAAAAAATACAATTTATTTATAATTGAAGACTGCGCCCAAGCCACTGGTGCTAGTTATAAATTTGCCGATCAAACGCTCAAAGTAGGTAATATTGGCGATGTCGGTTGCTTTAGCTTCTACCCCACAAAAAATCTAGGCGGCTGTGGCGATGGCGGCATGGTGACTACTAACGATCCTGAGTTAGCGGAAAAAGTAAAAGTTTTGCGAGAGCATGGCAGCCCCAAACGTTACTATCATACCGAAATAGGCATGAATTCTCGACTGGATGCGATTCAAGCAGCGATTTTGCGCGTGAAGTTACCCCACCTAGAAAATTGGAATCAAATGCGGCTAGAAGTAAGCGATCGCTATGACAAAATGCTCTATCAAGTGCCTGGAATTGCTTTACCTGGTTGCTGTCCCGAATGTGGTATGGGAGCAGTATGGAATCAATATACGGTCAGATTTACTGAGGCAGATCGAAATTTAGTTCAAGTCAGACTGAAGGAATTAGGCATTAATACGATTATTTATTATCCGCTTTCGATTCACCAACAGCAAGTATACGCTCACCTCAAGCCTGTTTCTTTACCTGTAGCAGAATTGGTTAGCAGTCAGGTTCTCTCTCTACCCATGTTCCCTGAGATTTCGCGATCGCAACAAGAAATGGTAGTAAATGAATTGCAGAAGATTCTTTTAGAGCTTTGTTAGAGAGCAATTGAGAATATTTAAGCCCTCGGAATATACTTCTCTAGGCAAGCTTGAAGAGTTAGCGGGTCAAAAATAATTGGCAGGAAATGAATGCTTTTCACTTCTTTGAAATAAAACAAAATCGGTGCTTTTTGATAAAAGACTTCCCAGTTTTGCCAATCGCTATAAGGGAACTGACGGATTAGGGTACTGCCGCGATAAATATCAAGATTTGCTGGGGTAAAAACCAAAGTTAAGAGCTTTGCCTGGGCTGCCAAAAAAAGTCCGAATAGGGCGATCGCCGCAGCCAGCCAAATATTTAGCCAAATACAAGCTAGAGCCAAAACCACAATTCCTAGGGGTAAATTGTAACTGGGGCTAAGGCGAGTTTCTAAGGAGATATCAGGATTCATCGGCAAATAGGAGTGAAATTAAGTTAATACATTTAGTATGACAAAACACATTAAGGATTACAGCAGCCTAGTAGGCTAAATTTGAGCAAAAATTCAGCTACACTTGTCTGATGGAGACCTAATTTTCTAAAAGCCTCTAATTTTTCTAAAAGCCTATGATGCCGATTAACTCGCATTTTAATTTAGAGTCTGATTTTGCGGAAATGCCTGAAAACTTACCCCCAGGAATTATGGCAGAAATTCCACAAGAGATTGTAAAAGATGGAACTTGGCAAAATCTGAAGTCAGCTATTTCGCAAACGTCTGGATTCAAGCGTTGGCAGCGATCGCTTCACTTAGTAGACAATATAACCAATCAAGATGATCCTGAGCAAGCCAACCAAGAACAAGTAACCACAGAAGATGTATCTCGTTATTTGCGCGAAACCCTCGAAACTTTAGCCTATTAATTCCCAATAACCCTAGCAAATCATGGCAACTACGCTCGAATCTCTAAAACAAAAGCTACTTTCGGCTGAACTTGGCGATCGGATGAAAGTGATGGGAGAGGCGCGCGCACTGTCAATTCCTGAGCGGTTTCAGCTTGCTTGCTTAGCCAAAAATGATCCAAATGCCCGCATTCGCTACGAGGCAATTAGTCAGCTTTCTAGCTTGGGGCAAGAAGATTTAAGTGCAAGTTTGGAAATTTTACGCGATCGCTTGCTCAATGATCCTGAAACCGATGTGCGGGCGGCAGCGGCTGATTCAATTGGCGCACTTAAGCTCACGGCTGCTTTTGCTGATTTGATTTCCGCTTATCAAGCTAGTAACGAGTGGTTGATGCAGTTTAGTGTGATTGCGGCTTTGGGCGAGTTGGGCGATCCGCGTGGCTATCAAGTGTTAGAAGTTGCCTTGGCGCATCCTGAAGGTTTAGTCAGAATGGCAGCAATTGGCGCATTGGGAGAACTAGGCGATCCCAGAGCAGTAGATCTACTGATTCCTTTGGCACAACATCCAGATTGGGATGTCAGACATCGGGTAGTTCAGGCTCTAGCTCAGTTAGGCGGCGATCGCGCTCTAAGTAGCTTGCAAGAATTAGCAAAAGATCAGGCTCCCCAAGTGGCAGATGCGGCAAAGTCTTACATTACTTAAAAAACTCTTAAATTCTCTAAGGCTGAATAGCCTGTATGATTAGAGGTGTTTTTAGCCAATGGGCAACTTCTGGTGAGGGGTTAGATGGCAGTGCGGGGTGTTAGAGGTGCTACGACCGTAGAGGAAAATACGTTTGAGCAGGTACGCCAAGCGATTTTAGAGATCATGGGTGAAATCGAGCTTAAAAATGAAATTGATCCGAAAGAAATAGTCAGCGCCATGTTTTCGGTTACACCTGATCTAAACGCGGTTTTTCCCGCCAAGATTGCGCGATCGCGTCCTCACTGGGAATATGTACCACTAATGGATGTGCAGCATATGTATGTGCCTGGGGATTTGGAAAAGTGTATTCGGGTCTTAATTCAAGTAAATACCAAGCGATCGCAGTCAGAAATTCAACATATTTATCTCAATCGGGCAAAATGTTTACGTCCTGACCTTTAGTTTCTAGCCAAAATTTATATAGACCTTGAAGTTTGCCAAGCGATCGCTGAGGATACCAGGAAAATTGCCAAATTGCTGCTATGAGAATCCGAAATATTCTTTGATATACTACTTTGGGTTCGCAATATTTCTCTAAACTAATTAGATAACCATAGATTTCATGGCGCACCTTTGAGATTGGGTATTTTTTAGCGATCGCTGAAACTTGATGATAGATAAATATTTCTCTTGCTAATAAAATCCTATGTCCCATTTGCGCATAACGGCGACAAAAATCAAAGTCTTCATAATAAAGAAAATAATCTTCACTAAACTTGGGGCATTTCTGAAATTGGCTTAGATTTAAGATTAGGCTACAACCACTGAGCCAATCTGTTTCAATTAAATTCTCTGGATTTGCTGCTGAGATTTCAGTTATTTCTAAGATTTCGCCTGTTAAGGAATTGAAGCTGCCACCTGCAAACTGAATTTCGCTTGTTTCACTTTTAATCTCTGGGTTAGTTGCTGTTCTGATTACAGTGCAAAGAATAGAGATTTGATTATTCGCGCGGAATACTTGCTGCACCTGAGCTAGAGAGTTTGGCGGTAAAAAAGCATCTGGATTAATTAGCCAAATTAGCGCTTCAGGATTTTGGTCATAGATCCAGTCTAAGCCCAAGTTGCAACCCTTGCCAAAACCTAGATTCTCAAGTGCAAAAATTAAATGAATCTTTTCCTTTACATTCTCTTTTTTAACCCAAGCAGCGATCGCTTGATCATCCACTGAGTTATTCACGATTACTAATTTCCCAGACCAAGCTTGTCCCAATTCAGTCTGTCCTAATGAAGCCTGCAAGAGAATAGAATCCCAAAGCTTCGCAATCCAATCGGTGCTGTAATAGTTGACTGTAAGGAAGTAAATAGACTGCAATTATCTGGTCAATTAACGCACGGTTTTTAACGCATCAGCTTTATCTACAAACTGACTCAAGAAGATATTGATCACACGCCGCTTACCGATAATAATATTCGTATTTACCGACATTCCAGCTTGAAGTGGCAATTTCACACATTCAGCCGAACCAGGATTCTGACACTTCATCTCTAAGGACTGAGTATTAAGTTTGATTTTGGCAGGGAAAGCATAAAATTGTCTACCAGTTGCTTGATCGGGAGGCAAAGCATCGCTACCAATTGCCACTAATTTTCCATTCACGCCACCATATTCTAATTTGGGAAAAGAATCGATCGCTACTTCCACAGGCAGAGATTTCTTATTTGCAAAATTTCGCTTCACAAAACCAATATCTTTATTCAAAATAAACACATTGGCTACCAAGCCATCGTTAGGTACAATTTTCATGATTGCCGTGGTCGCATTCACGCCAGAAATCACATTCCCTTCGCCATATTTAATGTCAAATACGGTTCCATCAATCGGAGAGCGAATATCTTGGTAGCGCACATTTTGTTCGGCACGGGTAAGCTGTCCATCAACTTCACTAAGCCTCTTTTGCAGTTCGCCAATTCGTTGCAAAGTTTCTTTACTGGTTTGCGAAATGCTATTTTCCAAACGTTGTCTAGACTGAGCGATCGCGCCTTGAAGTCTTTGTTCTTCTTTGCCAAAACGATCAATTTCTGCTTGGGAACGCAAGGTATCGGTTTTGCGAGATTCAATTTCCGATTGAGAAGTAATTACCCGCTGTTGTTGTTGGCGATATTGCAGCATGGGCAGTGCACCTGACTCGGCTACGGGTTTTAGATCAGAGAGAATTTTTTGGTTAATATCTAGATTCTGTTTGGCTTGGGAGATGATCATCAAATTTTGGTCAATGATTTTCTTTTGATTTTCAATCTGTTGCTGTGCTTGGGATAATTGGGTTTCCAGTTGATTTACTTCCTGTTGACTGGTAGCAATGCGCGATCGCAATTCCAATTGACTTGCTGCCAGAAGCTGTTGTTGGGTCTTGCCAAAATCTAAGGGCGTTCCCAGCACATCACTTCCTTCAATCTGGAAGCCATTCAGTTGGGCAGTATAAAATTGGATTTCTGTTTCTAAAGAAGATTTGGTGCGAAGCAGGGCATCTCGCTCAGCCTTTGGTACTGCAGGGTCTAGCACTACTAGAAGATCTCCCTTTTTTACCTTTTGGTCAGGCTTAATCTTCAACTCTTTGATTACGCCGCCTGTAGGCGCTTGAACATCTTTTACGGGTTTTTCAGTTTCTAGTTTGCCGATCGCGGGCACGGCTTCTTCAATTTCTGCCAGATATGACCAGCCTACCGCACCTACCACGATGCTAATAATAAACCACACCACAAATCTTGACCACAAAACCGATCGCTCATAGATTACAGGTTGTTCAATTGGCGCTGGGGCAATGGTAATTTCCTTACTACCAGAGGCAACTGTGGGGGCAGATTCAGTTTCCAGTTTCACCATTGCCCCATTTTGTGATCCATTTTTACCGTTGGTATCGGCATTGGATTTTGAGTTTTTTTGCAGGAAGGTCATAATCGCTTGTTCGGCCCCGGCGTGTTCAGCGACTACGATGCGCAGGCGACCCTCAGTCAGCAGGCCGACGGTTCCACCTTGGTGGAGGTTTTCCGGCCCACCGACCGCAGTTCCATCATTGCCAGCGCGCCTAT
>JBBRVV010000126.1:0-6164 GCA_038246525.1 Pseudanabaenales cyanobacterium | reverse complement strand
CCAGTTTTCATCTCTACCGCCTAATAGTTCGGAAGTTAAATCAGAAATCACACCACAAGCAAAACTAGACAATAACTCATTCAGTTCTATGCCTGAACCTAAATCAAACGATTATCAACAAAACGATTATCAACAAAACGATTACCAACAAGTAGTAGACCCATCAATGCTCAATTTTGAAGATCCTGAAGATTTAGACGAAGAAATCTCCTTCTCAAATACTGCTTTCAGCCTTCCCGATCTCAACGTTGGAACTTCAACTGGTCAAAATCAATATTTGGATAAATCTTTAGTAGAAGATTTTAGCGAAGCAAATAATTTTTCGCAATTGCCTGAATTGAAGTCGGATTTTAGCTCAAATTTGGTTAGAGAAGTTACCGATCGCAAGCGAGATGACTCTTTCTCTATTCCAATCCCTACCTTAATTCCTGCTCCAACTAAATCGTCTGAAACTAATCCTGACACGCCAAATTATTTAGCAGGTTTTAGTCAGGAATTTGTCAAGTCAAATGCTGAGCCTGATGCTTTACCATCTCTCCCTTCTCTTCCTGGACTTCCTTTACCTCGATTGCCTCAAATGCCACAACTGCCGCAAAAGACTGAAAGCTATACTCAACCTGTAGCGCGTATGCAGCCCAGCCCAGCCAAAATCGAACAGAAGCCAGAAAACTTGACAAGTGCCAGAGAAACTAAAAAAGCAGACACTAAATCTGGTCAAGATGATAAAGAACAGGATTGGCTAGATTCTTTTGATGAAATGGCTAATGATATAGAATGGGAAGAACTGTCTGGGAGCCCAACTGGGATAGGGTCTCAAGTAAAAGATGATACTCCCACCTCTTTTGTAGCTACACCTGTCAAATCTAAGACTATTCCTAACGCTTCACCCAATTCGACTGCCCAGAAACTTCCTAATCTTCCTCCTAAAGCCGAACTAAGTTCTACCAAAAAGACCGCAGATGTCTTCAGTATTGATGATGACAGTATGGACTGGACAGCTGTTCTGGATTCTGATACGGAATTTGTTAAGGAAATCAATTCGATTCAAGAGCAAAAGAAATCCTTAAATCCAAAAGAGAATAGCAAAGAGCGATCGCTTAACTCAGATCCAAATAATCGCTTCTCCTCCCGAAGTGAAGCAGAAGATTTCTTCGCTCAGCCGTTAATGACTCAACCTAAACTGGCAATCGATTTGGGCAAATACGCTAAACCCTTAGCGATCGCGGGTGGAGCAATAGCAGCAGTTATTTTATTCATTACTTTTTTGGGTGCGGGAATTGGACGTTTCACCCTAGAGAATGGCTTGAAACTGGGTATATTTAAAGATGCTCAGGATAAAAACCTCAAGGGAGCTAACCTAGAACGCGGCAACTTGCGCCAAGCTAATTTGAGTAGGGCAAACCTAGAGGGGGCGAACCTACGGGGCACTATCCTGGTAAATGCGGATTTACGCGGTACAAATATCAAGGGCGCAAATCTACGGGGCGCTAAGCTAAATGGCGCCAAACTGGAATTGGTAAACAAAAAGAACCTCACCAAGCTTGACAACCGCTCACTACTAATGTGGCAAATAGTAAATCAACCCAAAGCAGGGCGGAATCTAGCAGGCGCAAACCTAGATGGATTTAACTTAGATTCTGCCAATCTGCGTAATGCTAATCTCAGCCGTGCCAAGCTTACCTGGGTGAATTTTGAAAATGCTAACCTAAATAGTGCAAATCTAGCGGGTGCAGATATCAGTGGGACAAATTTTACTAAAGCAAATCTTAAGGGTGCAGTGTTTGGTGGAACAAAGTGGGATAAGCAGCAAGCGCCAAAAACCGATGCCACTACTACCTGTCCAAATGGTAAAAAAGGTCCCTGTCCTTTACGTTAAGTTGGGCGCAAATCTGGCTTATTCCGCCCCTTCTCTTTGGGCTTTTTCAACTAAATTTTGGTTAAGTGCAATTAAAGAGAAATAACCTGAGCCTTTCACCAACTCTACCAATTGTTCTGGGGTGGGTAGTTCTTTTTGCCGCGCGATCGCTTGCTCTATGCCTTGATGAATTTCGGTAGGGCTTAAATGTCCAGCTATAAATTTGTACCAAATATCTAGAATATATAGTGATAGAGGTCTTTGATAATAGGCAAAGAGTTCACTAATTTCTTGCTTAATCGGGGCTTGATCTAATTTTGGTATCATTTTTTGGCATCACTGGTGATTTTTAAGACAAACTGTTCAAAATTATAGCTTTGGAGCTTAGCATGAATTACAACTTATCCGACCTAATGGCGATCGCCCGTCCAATTGCCTGGGGAGGCACTGAAATTCTTTTGCGTTACTATAATTCCGCAGATGATTTGCAAATTCGCGATAAGGGTGAAGAACAGGGAGATGTAACGATCGCTGACCTCGCCGCCAATGAATTTATCCTGACAGAACTCCAAAACCAATTTGGTATCGATAACTTTGCCTATCTCACCGAGGAAACCGAAGATGATGGCGATCGCTTGACCCATGATTGGGTCTGGATGATTGATCCCTTAGATGGCACCAGCGATTTTATAAAGCATACTGGCGAGTTCGCGCTGCACATAGGTTTGGCATACAAACAAAGACCGATTTTAGGTTTAGTAGCAATTCCAGTTGCTGGCAAACTGTTTACTGCGATTCAAGCTCAAGGAACCTATTTAGAAAATCTTGGCAGTATAAATGATCGAGAAGTAATGCAAGTTTCAGACAAGAATGAACTGACGAATTTTGTCGCGATCGCTAGTCGTAGCCATCGTAGCCCAGATTTAGAATATATCCTGCAACGCATACCTAAAGCCGAAGAGTTAGTAGTCGGCAGCATTGGGGGGAAATTGGCAGCGATTACTGAGACTAGGGCAGATTTTTATCTTTCGCTTTCTGGGAAGTCAGCACCAAAGGACTGGGACTACTGCGCGCCCGAAATTATTTTGACAGAAGCAGGCGGAAAGCTTAGCCACTTTGATGGTAGCCTCCTAATCTATAACAAGCCAGATATTAGTCAGTGGGGCAATATTTTAGCCAGCAATGGGCATTGCCATGATCAGTTATGCGATCGCGCAAACATCCTCTGCCAACAATTTCGTTCTCTGCCAAAGTTATCCTCAGAAATACCCTAGATTTTTAGCTCAGTTTAGTTACTAATTAGGTCACCAAATTAGTGGGCAGAACCATTGCCATGATATTTATCCGTATTATAAAAGCCGTTTTTCGTGCCAAAAAATAAGCAACTAATAGAGAACACAATTGTCAAACCCACAAGGATGGTTTTAAAATCTAAAGTTAGTTCCATAATTTATTCCTACTTGGTAATTAAGTGGCTTTGTGCTGCTCCATCTTAGATTAAATATTTGGTAAGCGCAAAAGTGATCAGCTAATTTACTGATTACTAAAGCCTAAATTAGCTTGAGCCGATTAAGTGCCAAAAGTGCGATCGCCTGCATCACCTAGCCCAGGTACAATCCAGCCTTGATCATTCACAATCTCGTCAATCATGGCGCTATAAATCTGCACTTGAGGATAGGACTGCCCAATCTTTTGCAATGCCAGCGGCGCACAAATTACATTCAAAATGCGGATCAGACTGGGGTTAGCTCCACGCTCAACTAGCATTTCCAAGGCGGTCATAATCGATCCTCCCGTTGCCATCATTGGCTCCAAAATTAAGATCTGAGTCTGAGTTGTAAAGCTTTCGGGCAAGCGATCGCAATAACAACTAGGCAAAAGTGTTGTTTCATCCCTGACCAATCCAAGATGATAGACCTTAGCCGTAGGAAGGAGACTCAGACAACTATCGACTAATCCCAAGCCTGCCCTCAGAATTGGCACGATCGCTACTTCAAAATCAGGATCTATAATCTGTCCCTCTGCTTCTGCTACAGGAGTCTCCACGATCACCGCTTGGGTGGGTAACCAATCTCTTAGGATCTCATAGGTCATCCATTTGCCGATTTCGGCGATCGCTGTTCTAAATAGTGGAGTTGGGGTATGGCGATCGCGACATACAGTTAGCCAATGACGAATGAGCGGATGATCTTTGACATAAACTCGAAGTTGGATTGTCATATTTTGCCTGATTTGGTCAGAGAAGACAAAGAGATAGATAGTGAATTTACTAAAAATAAAAAAAGCTACTAATCTTTTTAGACTAGCAGCCAATCCTATTGAAATTAAAAATTAAGCTTACTCAATTAGCCCTAAATAAAAGGATTAGGAATCTGAATAAAGTTACCCGCACCAAGAGAGCCTGCGGAAATATTTATCACTCTAGCCAAAATTTCACCAGTCCTAGTTAGAGAGATAAAAGTATCTTGACCACCTGGTTGAATCGATATGTCCTGAAATCTCACACCATCATTCAAAGCAAATAAATCTGTGCCTGGCTCAAAATCAGTAACTGTATCTAAACCGCTAGAACTACGCAGAATAAATACATCGGAGCCTAAGCCACCAGTCAGGAAATCTATGCCTAAATCACCAGACAAAGTATCATTACCAGAGCCGCCAGTCATACTATCATCACCTTGTCCGCCATAGAGGAAATCGTTCCCACTTCCACCCGTAAGCGTATCATCGCCGCGATTACCAAACAGAACGTCGTTTCCTGCACCACCATCAATCAAATCCTGGTCAGCCCCACCATAGAGGGTATCGTTTCCACCTCTGCCAGATATAGTGTCGTTACCTTGATTTGCAAACTGAATGTCGGCATTATCAGTCAAATCTAACAAATCAGCATCAGGTGTTCCAACCCTAGGTGTGGGAGGAATCTCAAGGAATGGGCTAAAGCTTTGTACGTCGTTGTCAATGATGGTGATTGCTACTGAGTCATTACCAGTACTTGCGCCCACCACTGAATCTAGGGACAAGAAGAAGGTTTCGTTTCCTTCAAGCTCGCGATCGTCATTAATTGGAATAGTGACGGTAAAAGTCTGGGCAGTAGTTAATCCAACGGCGGTTGTACCAGCTGTAGTTGAGCCAGTCACAAAACTAAATACCCTTTCGAATTCTGCGTTATTAAAGCCGTAATCACCAAATCGAGGATCGTTACTGTTGTCAGCTTCAAACTTAGCTGTTCCATTCTGGGTTCTAACAGTAAAGCCTTGTAGCCCTGTAGCCCCACCACCAGTGTAACGAAGCTCAACGCGAATGAATCCTGCACCTTCATCAACAGTGTAGACGTTGGTAGGTGAAAAGGTGAGTAAACCAGTAGGGGAAGTAGGTGGTGGTGAAGGAGGAGTATCATCATCTCTCACCAAGATTGTAGTAGAAACTAGACTCGCTTGAACGACAGTGTTGACAGGTACAAGTGGAGTTGAAAGTAGAAGATTTGGCAAAGCGGAAAGACTAAACTGATAAGTCCGATCACCCTGCCTAAGGTTGTCATTAATTAAATTAAAAACAAAAGTTTGATCTTGAGTTGATGAAGGCTGAACAACAACTGACGAAGGAACAAATCTAGTAGTAGAGTCTAGACCATTAATTTGTAATGTCGCACTATCACCAGCATTAGTGGATCTTACAGTAACTCTAATTTGAGAAGAGACTAAGTCACCTTCTGTAATAATGAGTGGATCAATTTGAGTAATACTAAGCGCCATAATTTAGACTCCTTAAAGCCAAGTCAAAACAGTTACAAAGGGAAATGAATTTGCATTTGCGAATCACTAAGAGGCACCCTAGTGGAGCCTAGAGTACAGATTAAAGCTTCAAAAGTCTCCACACTAACCGCAAATCTAAATGCACTTATGTGCAAACCAGACTACAAATTTGTGACTCGAAAAATAAGGTTGATAGTCTATAGTTCATTACTGTCTCGGTATATCTAAAACACAATTGATTAATCAATTATTCTAAAGTTTGTAGAAGTCTTCTCAAGTCATTATTTGTCAGTATTCATCTGTATTTGCCAGTAATGACTATGCTTGGTTAGGCACAACTTTGCGATTAGGCTTAGAAACTTAAAGATAAATGAGATGCGAACTGCAACGGAACTGATTGAATCATAGTAACTAATTAAAATTTGGGTGTAATTTTGAACACTCAATTCAAACTAGAGTTAGGGCTGAATCAATCGGAACTGTTAAACATCAGTCAAGGCAAATTCTGTTTGGGGGATCCCTTCAAGGAAGATTCTTAATGATCCAGTGATTGT
>JBBRVV010000125.1:0-6179 GCA_038246525.1 Pseudanabaenales cyanobacterium | reverse complement strand
TTTCGGCTTTACCAGAATCGCGATCGCTATAAAGTTGAATAAAGCAGTCTTGCCCTAACTTACATTGAATCGGCAAACTAAATTTAGGCTCTTTCGCACCTTGTCTTTCTGCTTGCAGATTTTGAGCTAGATTTTGGCTAGAAACTTGAAATTCTGTTAAAGATCCGCCAACAATGATGACTGAGATTGTCAAAACAAATGTTAAAAGTATCCTGGCGATCGCTGCTATTTTCATAATTAGTTAGAGGAACTTGCGGGAGTTGCAGGCGCATTACCAATATTTCAACTATAAGCGATCGCTACTTGAACTAGAAAGAATTAAGTTTGCGGCTTTTTGCAGTTTAAACAGAAATGCTCTAAATCAAAAAAGATCAAAAATTTTTAGTTAGTTGCTAGATGTCCTAAATATAGTTCAGCAATTTTGGGATCATGCAAAATCTCTAAACCCTTGCCGCTAAACCTGACTTTGCCGCTTTCCATTACATAAGCTCGATCAGCGATCGCTAGTGCTTTGCGCGCATTCTGTTCTACCAAAATTATGGTGGTACCAGTTTGATTAATTCGCTTGACCAAATCAAAAATATCCTGAACCAAGATTGGTGATAAAGCGGCGGTAGGTTCATCGAGAATTAAAAGTTGAGGCGAAACCATTAACGCTCGACCCATTGCCAACATTTGCCGCTCTCCGCCCGAAAGCGTTCCTGCTCTTTGGTTACGTCGCTGTGCTAATACAGGAAAAATCTGATACACATTTTGGATTGCGGCTTCGCAACTACCTGGGGAAATATATGCCCCCATGTCCAGATTTTCAGTTACGGTGAGCGAAGGGAAGACATTTGTGACTTGAGGCACATAGCCCAAACCCATTTCCACCATTCGCTCAGTCGATATCCCCACAATCTCACGATTCTGCCAAAGTATGGAGCCTGAACGCACGGATACCAAACCAAAAATAGTTTTTGCTAAGGTGGATTTACCAGCCCCATTTGCGCCAATTACTGTTACTAATTCTCCTGCAAATACTTCTATATTTACGCCTTGTAAAATATCTACCCCAGCTACATAGCCTGCGAATATATCTTGTACTCGTAAAATTGGTGCGGTCAAAATTGGCTCAAACTGATCGGTTGTCATGCTGGTAAATCTTTAGCAAATATCTAGGAGCGAATATCTAGACCTTAGGAAGGGCGACCCAAAGCATAGTAAGTAACCATCGGGATCACCGTAGCTGCGATCAGTAAACCTACTACCCATAGTGTGGTAGCTTGAGGATCTTCTGGTTTGGCTGGGGCAACTTCTACCTCTGGAGCTACAAATACTACTGGTGCGCCTGGATCTGGTTGACCTGATAACACGGCAATCAAGCGATCGCTACCTTCAGTTACCGCCTTGTTAAATTCTGCCTTTTGGGTAGGGAAAAATACGGTTTCGGTGTCAATACTCTTGGCAATCTCCTCAGTTGTCAGAGATTTAGCTTCAGAACCTTGGGCGATCGCAGTGCGACGGTCTTCAGTAGCAATTAAAACCAGGGTTTGCTTAGCCTGTGCTTCAGCAGTCGGGAACCAGCGCTGAAATAATTCCTGGGCAAATTGGTTAGTGGGCTGACCAAAATCAATCCTGGCGACGGTTACAAATCGCACTTCTTCGCCAGTTTCGGCAGTTAGCTTATCTAGTTTTGTATTTACTTGCCCCTCGGTGTAGCTGCTTACCGTATTAGCGAAGTCAATTACCCAAGTATGCGGCTCAATTTCTGCTAGTTCGGGTAAGTCAATCGGCTCGGAGGCAAAAACCGTGGGAGCACATACCAGACATAAAGCCAGGCTCAAAGTTATAATCCTAGATAGGAATTTTGCCAAGGAACCAGCTAGGGGTTTGAATAATTTCAGATTTTGCACAGCACTTACCTGTTAAAAAGATATTTTGCTATTCTGCCATTATTTGTCTTCGATGCGATCGCTAGATCTAGCGATTTAGTCATAAATGTAATATTGAATACAGAATACGCTGAAATTCTACCTAGACTAATATAAAAGACTGGGTTTAGTTTGCACGCGGTCAAGGTTACAATTCATAATTTTTGTAAAGTTATTCAGGCTCTTCATCAATGCTTTTTATCTCTCTCTCTTTAGTTATTACTTTTGGCATCTCTTACACAATTTGGAAAGGAATAGAACCATTCATTTAACTAAGCTCAAATAAATCTAAATTAATCTCTAAAAGAGAAGGCGAATCAGTCTCTAGCTATTCCTTTGCAGACTGCCAATCTTATTTCTCACGCTCCATCAGCTCCACAATCCGTAAACTGAACAAAGCTAAACCTGTAGTCGTTGAGGTGGAAATTGGGGCAAAGGGCAATTAGACACCCACATCTCTAAATATTTCTTAATAGCCTTTTCCTGGGTTTCAGGGTTTCTGTAGTTTTTAGCACTTTTACTAAATCCTAACCAACTAGAATGATTGAACTGAAGTTAATAGATTAATAAAGTTAATGTCATGAAACAATTCTCTTCTAAACCTTGGGGAGTCATTCAGTCTGTTTCTAATCGCAAACTTTCTGGATGTCTAACTGCTAGTCACAAAGATAGCCCTGAACTAGGCTGGCAAATTTATTTTGGCGATGGGAGGCTTAATTACGCCACATCTACTAAATGGGCATTACAGCGAATTGAATCTCTTTGGCAATACTTACCCGAAAAATTTCCTTTTCCCAGTTGGATCAAGGCTCAAGATTTAGCTAATCGAGATTTTCGCAAAAGTGACTATCAACTTCTATGTGACTGGAAGGAAGAGCACCAGATTCCAATCACAGAATTTAGAAGATTATTAGCATATCTAACTAGGGAAGCGATTAATCAAGTATTGTCCTATGAGTTAATGACTTTACAGTTTGAGCCTAATATCACTTTAAAACCATTATTCTTGGCGGCAGATGTCAAAGATATGGTCAAATCATCTCTAGCCGATATTCGCAGATGGCAGACCCTCCGTTCTTTTTTCCCTTCTCCTTTTGCTCAGATATGTCTAGATCAAGATGATGCTGGTAAATTCTTGAAGATTAAGGAAAAAACTCCAGCCAATCAAGCGATCGGCAATGATTCTCTTACAATGTCAAGTCTTACAATGTCAAGCTGGATTCATCTTCTGGTCAAGCGACTATCTCTATATGAGTTGGCAGACCAAACTGGGTTGGAACCAGTACAGTTGGCGGAGTGGCTCTATCCATATATTAGCGCTGGTGTGGTAAAAGCGGTAATCGATTCTCCCATCCAAAAGCCTGAAGTTTTATCTAATAAACCGCTAATCGCTTGTGTTGATGATAGTAAAGCTGTACAGCGCCAAGTAAAAACGATTCTAGAAATGGCAGGCTATACAGTCTTGAATATTACTGATCCTAGTACTTTACTCTCAACTTTGGTTAAACAAAAACCGATGTTAATTCTAATGGATATTAATATGCCTGAGATCGATGGTTATGAATTGACTAGTATTGTGAAGCGATCGCAAAAGCTAAGAGATATTCCAGTTGTGATGCTGACTGGTAGGGACGGACTCATTGATCGGATGAGAGCCCAGTTTGTGGGGGCAGTTGATTTTTTGACCAAACCTGTTGAACCAGACCGACTTGTGACATTAGTTAATCAACTCACTAAAACTAAATTTCAAGCAGTAGCATAATGAAAACTATTTTAGTAGTGGAAGATATGAATTCCCAGCAGCTTCTAATCTCTAGACTGCTGAAAAATTATGGATTTGAAGTTATACCTCATGATAGTGCTGAAACTGCGTGGACTTGGCTGACTACAAATACTAAACCCAATTTAATTCTCTTGGACATTATTATGCCTGGACAAAGTGGTTTGGATTTATGCCGAGTAATCCGCAAGGAAGAGAAATTCAACCAAGTTCCAATCGTATTTTGTTCGTCCAAAAATCAGGAATCTGATCGGTTTTGGGCTTTACGCCAGGGCGGAAATGCTTACATTACCAAACCTTTTTCGCCTGTTGAGCTAATAGATGTAGTTTATCAGCACGTCAACTAAAGAGTGTGGGCACTAAAAATCCGCTTGTGGTAAATGTCGAAAGCGTCAGGGGATTTACCCATTTGAGATTAAAGTTCTAATTCAAAATAAAAGATGATCCAAGAGTAAAGATGATCCAAGAATATTGTGCGGTTCGCGTTTCAAATTCCCTCCGATTAGCGATCCCAGCTTTTAATGTTGATGAGATTTTACAGCTAAAAATAGATGAGATTGCGCCAATTCCAGGAGTTCTAGCAGCGGTTTTGGGAGCGGTCAATCAAAAGGGGAAACTCTTATGGGTACTGAATTTTGAAAGATTTCTCAAGCTCAAAATCACGCCTCTTGGTAATAGCTTTTTAGCAGTGGTGATTTCCCAGCAAAATTGCCGTATTGCCTTTTCAGCTTTACAGATAGATGGCTTACTAACCATAGACGATCAAAAATTGCTTAATCTCCCCGATCGCTTACCAAATCTCCCCAAAAAACTCTTTAAAGGGATTGCTAAAACCGAACATTATCCCTACGCCGTTTTAGAGCCACAAGCTTTATTTTCGAGCCTAAATCCTGAATTGACCTAAGTCGAAAAATTAGTTTATTTTTATTGCTCCTGGAACTACACATGACTCAATCTACTCAATCTAATGCGGTCGATGAACAATATTTCATTAATAAAATTATAGAAGCCTCTAATTTAGAGCGTCAGGGTGACAAAGAACAAGCAGCAGCAATTTATGCAGAGGTGGTGGCTGAAGATCAGGGTATTTACAAAGAAACTGCCGAAAAGTCTTTGCTAACTTTGCAAGTGTCCGCCCTAGTTACTGAACCTGTGATTCCGATACTTGCCCCTGCTGGAGTTAGCCAAAATCCAACAACTGGGAGAGGCTTTGACTGGTTTAAAAATTTATCCGTGGGGCAAAAACAGTTAGCTACACTAATTGCTTCGAAATTTTTGTCCTTAGGCTTAGTGGCAACAGGCGCATTTCTGATCGGGCGATCGCTCTATAACCAACTTCAGGCCCAAGCTCAATCTGAGGTGTCAGTGATGGAAATTAACTACAATATCAAGATTAATCAGATGGGATTTGGCTTTCGCGGTCAGTCTGACAACCCAGCGATTATAAGTGCGGCTGCTAATATGGCGCGTGGCAATCCTATTCCGTCTCAAGTTCGGGCAGAAGTTAAGCGGATTTTACAAAATGAAGTTAAAGCCAGGGTAATTGAGTATGCAACTTTGGTGGGAAGTAATCGTCAAATCATCGTAAACGCCAATCGCGATCGCACGGGTGAAACATTCGATCCCAATGGTTTGGTTAGTGCGGTACTGGCAAATCCCAACCAAATTAAAGCCAGCACAATCGTTAAAGCTGAAGATTTAAAGCAAGAAGCCCCACCCTTACCTAAAGATTTTGCACTTAGAGATACATTAATTCGCTATACAGCTACACCAGTTAGAAATAGCGATCGGCAAGTAGTTGGCGTATTGATTTCTGGGGATATCGTTGATCAGAAACTTGCAATTGTGGAAAACAGCTTAAGAGCTTTAGCCAGGTTTGGCGAAAACGGCACTAAAGTTGAAGGAGGCTACAATGCCGTTTATATGAGACAAGCCAATGACAAGTTTGAATTGGTAACTAGCATTGGACAAGCCAGTCGCGAATCGCCCAAGCCTTTTTTGCCCTTATCCTTAACCGATAATTCTGTTCAAGATCTGTTGCGTCAAGCTGCTCAAGCGGGAAATGGAGCGACAATTACCCAGAGATTAAGCATAGATAATCAGTCTTATACGGTAGCAGCTAGGGCATTACCCGATCAAATTGTGGATGTCGATGGCAAGCCTACATCTAAATTTACCAAAGAACCTTCGGCAATTTTGGTTAGGGGTACGCCTGAAGCATCTACGCTAAGTCTATTAGAAGACACTTGGCGACTTTTAGCCTTATCTACTCTGGTCGTAATCATGATTGACTTACTACTAGCTCGTCTATTATCTCGATTAATTGCTGAACCGATTAGAGCATTAACTCCTGTGGCAAGAGCATTTGCTCAGGGCGATCGCAGTGCTAGGGCTAAAGTATTTGCCCAAGATGAAGTAGGGGAGCTAACCACATCTTTTAATATTTTGGCAGATCGAATCACCGAATCCGAACAGTCCTTGGCTAA
>JBBRVV010000124.1:0-6223 GCA_038246525.1 Pseudanabaenales cyanobacterium | reverse complement strand
TGGTGGCAGAGTTGTTTGCGGATTGTAGCGATCGCTCTCCTATTAATTTCTACTACTTTTGCGCATATTTCTCCAGCTTTTGCCTCATCCCTGTTTGCTGTAGATGCACCCATGAAGCAAAAAGCCTTAAGTACCAAGGAAATGCGAGAATTGGTCAGCGGTGGTCTAACGGGTAACTATCCTGAAGATACGGCAGCCGTGGTTAAAAGTCTGCGTTATGCGGTTTCTCTACCAAAGGAGGCGCTAGATAAGAATGTTGCACAACAGGATGCAAAGTATAAAATTAATGCTTTCGCCTCTCGCTATCGTCGCGATGGTGACAAATTGCGTCTCAAATCTTTTACTACCCTTCGTACTGCGCTCAATTCCCTTGCTAGCTACTACAATTCCACCGCTAAGCGTAAAGTCCCCGATAAAGTGCGCGATCGCGTATTAATTGAATTAGATCGGGTAGAACTAGCTTTAGCTCAAGGAGACTAGGAATTTTAGGCTCAGCCCTAAACCCAAAAGTAAAAGTAAACTTTGACGCATCAATTGCAGCGATCGCTTGACCGTATTTTCAGTAATTGGCTCAAGTGGTTCGGCCAGTAAAGGTTTGTATTTTATGATATTTTTGTATTTATTTACTCCCCCCAATTGCACACCTAAGCCTGCGGCAAAAGCACATTCACTCCAGCCAGAATTAGGACTTGGATCTTGGGGGGCATCTCTTTTGCAGAGGTTCCAAACAGTGATTGGCTTGCCGCTTAAAATTGCCACACTCAAAACTGTAAAGCGACAGGGTAGCCAACTTAAACCATCTTCTAACTTAGCGCTAAACCAACCCAAATCCGTGTAGGGAGGGTCGATATAGCCCACCATTGAGTCTAGAGTGCTGGCAGCTTTGTATGCGATTGCTAAGGGTGCACCGCCAAGTAAAGCAAAGAAAAGGGGAGCAATCGCGCCATCGGTAGTATTTTCCGCAATTGTTTCTACTAATGCCCGCAAAATTTCTGAGCGATCTAAGGCTTGGGTATCTCGCCCAACATATTTGCTTAAAAGCGATCGCGCTGAATTCAAATCACCTTCCTTCAATGGAATCAAAACTTCCTCTGCTGCCCGACGCAAACTTCTGCCTGCAAAGCAACTGGCAAGAATCACCACTTCCAAACATAAGCCTAGCCAATTAGCAAGCTGGTAAAAAAATTCTAGTAAATACCAAGTGCCGTAGCCAAAACCAAATAGCAGAAATATATTCAAACAGATTCCCGAAATTTTCTGCGGCAGGTCTTGAGGAATATATCTAAAAGTCCAATCTTTCCACCAAGTAATTACCCAACCCATTACCTGAACTGGGTGGAGCAAATTCCAAGGATCGCCAATCAGAAAATCTAAAAAACTAGCAAGAACTAAGACAAAAATTGAGTTTGGAATCACTTAAGCTTTAAAGTCTTAACTTTATTTAGGCACATCTACTGATTAGATATTCGTAAATCTCTAACTTAAAAGTAATGCATTTGCATTTTCTTCACAAAAATAATTTTAATTATGGTGAAGAGTTTCAAAGATTCTCAACTACCAGTGCTTCGATTGCATTCACCACGCGCGCTAAGCTCCAATTTTGATAAATTGAGGCAGCGATCGCTGTACCACCTGCTCCTACGCCTTCTTTGACAAAACCTTTTTCGTAGGCTTGAAGTTGAGGATAAACTGAATTGGCAAAGCTGAGTTTAGTTGCTAATAATGGGACATCTATTTCTTTTGCTAGACCGAGGGTATCGCCTGTAGGATCTTCAGCTACCCAGCGGGTTGTGCCTACTATTATGTTCTCTTTTTGAAAACTAATTTCTTCATTTTTGGTTAAAGACTTGATTAGTCCATAAACTGCCAACATTTGAGTGCCGCCTGCTAACATCACCCCAACTTTTCTACTAGCGGCGATCGCCATACCTGCCACCACAATTTGCATCGGATCTCCCACAGCCGCCACACAAGCCAAGGGGTCGAGTTTTAACTGAGCTAGATCAAAGCCCGTCAATCCTTGCTGCACTAATTGCCACTTTTGCTGATGATTACAAACAGCGAGAGAGCTATTTACCCGATTTTTTGCCTCGTATCCTAGCGCCGTGAGTAAAGCTAAAGCCGTAGTTGTGCCGCCCACTACACATTCACTCAAGATCAAATAATCTGCCTGTTGACTTAATTTTTCGCCCCAGCTTAGCCCTTGGTCAAATAATTTTTTGACGACTTCTATGGGTAATGCTTTGCCTGTACTCACACAAGCGGCGATCGCGTCACCCAAGCTAATATGCTCAACTGTGGGCGGTATCGGTAAACCTGCATCAAATACTAAAATTGGAATTTCTAAAACTGACAAAATTGCCTTAGAGATAAAAACTGGCGAAACCCCAGCAACTAAAGGTGGCAACGGAAACTGCGTGGCTTTGCCCGTGACCAGAAACTCAGCATCAGCGATCGCCGTAAATTTTCGAGCTTCAGGCGTAGCCCCAGCCGCAGAGATGCCCTCAATCAAGCCAGTCGCCGTAAAGCCTAGTACGCAAGTAAATAGAGGCTTCTTTCCTAGATATTTCTGAATCCAATCATCGCCCCCATAGCTTTGAATAGAGCTTTGAATAGAGCTTTGAATAGAAGTTTGAAATGAGTTCAAATCTCTCCCTCTGCAATTTCGCCAATCAAAGTAATGCAATTTCTCTGTTTTTTGGAGCGATATAAAGCTTCGTCTGCCTTGGTAATCATCTCAGTTGGGTTCAAGTGCAGATTTGGTCTGGTAAAATATACGCCCAAGCTTACAGTTATATACTCTGAGACCTTTGATCTTGCATGGCAAATGTGTAAATCTTCGATTCCTTGTCTGATCTTTTCGGCGATCGCACTAGCCCCAGCTGCGCCCGTACCAGGCAGAATTACCGCAAACTCTTCACCGCCGTAGCGGGCTACCCAATCTCTTGGGCGATGCACGGTTTCATCTGCTAACTTCGCTACCTTGCGCAGACAATCATCGCCTGCGAGGTGTCCATAGGTGTCATTAAACTGTTTGAAGTAGTCAATATCAAACATCAGTAACGAAAATGGCTCCTGTTTCTCGCCAGAAATTAAGAGTTCCCTAGTCAAAATATGATCGAAATAACGACGGTTAGGAATGCCAGTTAAACCATCCAGATTTGCAATTTGTCCTAGCTTTTGATTTGCTTCTTCTAACTCTTGGCGTTCATTTTGGAGAATCCGATTAGTCTCAAGCAAGCGTTGATTTGCTTCTTCTAGTTGATTGTTCGCTAAAGAAAAATTATAATTTGCGGCTGCCAGTTCCAGTTTTTGAAATTTGTTATAATCCTGTAGCCTCTTGCGTTCCAAACAGGCAGAAACCCTGGCTTCCAACAATACATGATTGAAAGGCTTGGCTAAATAGTCATCTGCTCCCATTTCAATACAACGCACCACGCTATTAATGTCATCCAGGGCGGAGATCATAATTACGGGAATTTGCGCCAAACTCTCATAGGATTTCAGGTAATTCAAAACTTCATAGCCATCTACGTCTGGCATTTGAATATCAAGCATCACTAAATCAATTGGCTGTTGATTAATCATTTCCACTGCCTGTCTGCCACCCTCTGCCAACAGAATATTTTGGTAGCCGTGACGGAGTAAATGACGATGGAGTAGCTGGCGATTGCTATCATTATCGTCTACTACCAACAAGGCGAATTCCGAACGATTTTCTAGCAGCATACTGATGAAGTGGCTTAGAAAGTGGATAAGTAATTACAGCCAATTATCTGAAATCTGAATTTGATCAGAAAAAGTAGTAAGAAGATTTAGGCAGCTACTAGATGTGGACGTTTTACCACTACTTGATCGATCAAACCGTAATCTTTGGCTTCATTTGCCGCCATAAAGAAGTCACGATCAGTATCCGCCGCAATTCGCTCAATATCTTGTCCAGTATGGTCGGATAGCAATTGATTTAGGCGGTTTTTGTGATATAAAATCTCCTTCGCCTGGATCTCAATATCAGTTGCCTGTCCCTGCGCTCCACCCAAAGGTTGATGGATCAAGATTCGGGTATGGGGTAAAGACATCCGCTTGCCCTTTGTACCACCCGAAAGCAGGAAAGCCCCCATACTTGCGGCTAAGCCTACGCAAATAGTCGAGACATCGGGACGGACGTGCTGCATGGTGTCATAGATTGCCATACCTGCGGTTACTGATCCACCTGGGGAGTTGATATAGATAAAGATATCTTTTTCGGGATCTTCTGCTTCAAGGAAAAGCAGTTGCGCCACCACTACATTGGCAACCGTATCATCGATTGGCTGCCCCAAGAAAATGATTCGTTCCCGTAGTAAACGAGAAAAAATATCAAAGGCGCGCTCGCCTCTGCCAGACTGTTCAATAACTGTAGGAACCATAATTTTGTTTTGGTGCGAGATAGATGGAAATTTATTTATAGCTTTATTCTACTGCAATCGTGGGGCTAGGGCTATTCCCCTAGGTTCGGCTTCCAGTATCTAGATGTTTTACTGAGCGAGAGGCATAAGCTGAATAATTTGATTGAGGCGATCGCCTACTTGATTAAATACAGCGCTGTCAAGTTTGCCTAGTGGATGCGGTTTCCCGCCGAGTACCCGCCAATCAAGGGACTTGGGCTGATGACACAGAACATAGCTGATTTTTGTGACCTTCCGTTTTGACGTTGTACCTACAGCGATCGCAAACGGATTCGTGGCATTGGATTCTGCGGTTGTGATTGGTAAGCCGATCACTAAAGAAGTTTTATGGTTAAAATTGCTTGGCGAAAGTACCAAAAAGGGATGAATGTCACTCATTTCCGCTCCAGCCTGAGGATTACAATCAATCCAAATAATCTCTTGGCGATCGGGTATCCAAAGCGGAACAGATTTTACCACTGCTCAGCGCCTAGTTTTTGTGATGTGATCATGGCTTCGCCTCTATGCAGTTCGGGATCAAAGTTATCCAAAAGTTGTTCTAAAGTCAGGGGTTTGTTTAGAATTGGCTGAATCAGAACTCCGCCATCAACCACAGATAAGCGCACGAGTTGATCTAGGCTTAAGTCGGCTTCAGCCGTAATTGCAGCGGGTAAACGAACTCCGAGATTATTCCCCCAAGATCTTATGTGTAAAATTGTTTCGCTCATCATCCCAATCCAAAAACTCAATGTTTAAACATTTATTTAAACATGGTAGCCGTTAAGTTCAAAGTTGTGCCAAAATAGTTTCAAGAGTAGAAAGTGCACGAGTGGAAATTGCCTATGCCACGCTTTCAAAGTAAGTTATTTAACCTGATCGATCATTCTCTGCCAGTAGTGTGGGGTAGGCAAGCTAGACGTTGGCTCGCAGAGCTTCAAGCTGAGCTTCAAGCTGAGCTTCAAAAAGAAATTCGCATAGAGGATCAAAGGCACCCAACTTCAATTAGAAAGAACTCTAAAATTAGGCAAGTGCTTTCGGCAATTCAAAAGTTTAATCATGAACTTAGCCAATCAGTTTTGAGAATTCCCAACAGAATTTCAGGTAAACCACCTAGTTCTAAGCTTGACCAAATTGGCGCTAATCCTGTGGGCAACTTTGCCGAATCCCAGTCCAAACTTGAGACTAAGCATCAGCCCAGACTAATTTCTGGTGCGATCGCTGCCTTAGTAAAAGTAGTGAGCGCAATTATTCGACTTGAACCTAATTCAGACAGATTGGAAAAGCAATGGTCAGATCAGATGGCAGATCCATCAAATACAGATTTTGATTTGGTAGATTCTGATTTAGTAAATTATGTGAAAGTTCAAGCACTCAATCCTAATCCTCGCTCTGAAGCTTCCGAAAGTCTTGCAATTAAGCCAGAAGAATCTAACCCAAACCGAAATCAGCCAGATCTAGATACCCTAAATTCCAACCTCAAGCCAGAGTCAACTACTCTCAGCACTGGCGAATCTTGGTATGAGAAAATGCAAAGGCTTCTTCAGGCCGCGATCGCTTATTTTTTGGCTAAAGATGCCCAAATCAAAAAGTTACCCGCCGATCTAGCCAAAGATTCTAGTCAAATATCTAAGACCCAGACTAATCAAGTTCTTCCCTTAAAAAAAACAAATGAATCAAGCGATTTAAATGAGCTAGAAAACTGGTATGACGAATCCTACTTCAATCCACAACTCTCTCAATCTAGACAAAATGCCAGACAACTCGCCGCTACAGGTTCTCTTACTTTTCAGAATTCT
>JBBRVV010000123.1:0-6232 GCA_038246525.1 Pseudanabaenales cyanobacterium | reverse complement strand
TTTATTTGATGCCATCCCCCAACTTTATGACCGATTAGAGCGATCGCTTAATGATTCTTTTCCCTATCTCGAAGCACCTAAACATAATTTCTGTAGCTTTGGCTCTTGGGTCGGTAGCGATCGCGATGGCAATCCCTCGGTTACACCTGAAATTACCTGGGCAACCGCTTGCTATCAACGCAACTTAGTTTTAGAGAAGTATATTGGCGCAACTACTAAATTAATTGGCTTACTCTCGGTTTCTCAGCATTTAGTGGATATTTCGCCCACTTTGCTAGAGTCGCTGGATCGCGATCAACAATTAATACCCCAGGTATACGAAGCCAATAATGTGCGCTATCGCCAGGAACCATACCGCTTCAAGCTGGCATACATTCTCAAACGTTTAGAAAATACGCACCAACGCAATCGCTTAGTAAAAGAACGGGGCTGGGAATCTGCCGAACATATCCTACCCGATCAAATGGTGGATGGGGTTTACTATCGCTATGCTTCAGATTTTCTAGATGAATTAGAGGTATTGCGCCATGCCCTAGCTGAGTCCAAATCCCATACCGAAAGCGCCTGTGCCGTTCATAAGTCGCCCCTTAGCTGTCGGGCCTTGGAGCATTTAATTCGCCAGGTACAGGTTTATGGTTTTCACCTCGCCCATTTAGATATTCGCCAAGAAAGTACCCGTCACGCTGAAGCGATCGCTGAAATTGCCGAGTATCTTCAAGTTTTACCAAAAAATTATAATGATTTAGGTGAGGGTGAAAAAGTAAGCTGGTTAGCCCAGGAACTGCAAACTCGCCGCCCCTTGGTTTCTACCTACCAACGGCGCTTCTCCCAAAAGGTGCAGGAAACCCTCGAAACCCTACGGATGGTGGCAAAATTACAGCAGGAATTTTCGGCGGATATCTGTCGCACTTACATTATCAGCATGAGCGAACAGGTCAGTGATGTGTTAGAGGTTCTGCTCCTAGCCAAAGAGGCGGGTCTCTACGATCCAGCTAATTCATCAGGCTCATTGTCAATTGTGCCGTTATTTGAAACTGTAGAAGACCTCAAACGCGCCCCCGCTGTGATTCAAGAATTGGCAAAACTCAGCCTTTACCGTGCCTACCTAACCAATAGCCATGCCGATCTACAAGAAGTGATGTTGGGTTACTCCGATAGCAATAAAGACTCAGGTTTTTTGAGTAGCAACTGGGAAATCTATAAAGCTCAGCAAGCGCTGCAAATTACCTGCGATCGCTACGGGATCAAACTGCGGATTTTTCATGGACGCGGCGGTTCTGTGGGGCGAGGCGGTGGACCTACCTATCAGGCAATTTTGGCGCAGCCTGGCTATAGTCTCCAAGGCAGAATCAGAATTACCGAACAGGGGGAGGTGTTGGCTTCTAAGTATTCCCTCTCCGAATTGGCACTGTATAACCTAGAGACGGCAACTACGGCAGTAATCCAAGCCAGTCTGTTACCAAATACTTCCGACAACCTCGCCAGTTGGCAAGACATTATGGAAGAAATGTCAAAGCGATCGCGAGCCTGTTACCGTCAATTAATTCACGAACAGCCCAAATTTGTGGAGTTTTTCCATCAAGTCACACCGCTCGAAGAAATTAGCCAACTTAGAATTAGCTCACGTCCAGCCAGGCGGGCAGGAAAACGCGATCTGGCAAGTCTGCGGGCGATTCCCTGGGTATTTGGTTGGACGCAAAGCCGCTTCCTGTTGCCATCTTGGTATGGTGTAGGTACAGCGCTTGAAGAATTTTTGCTAGAAAATCCTGAACATTTAGATCTTTTACAATTTTTCTATGCTAAATGGCAATTCTTCAAAACCACCGTCTCGCGCGTAGAAATGACCTTAGCCAAAACCGACTTGCAAATTGCCCACCACTATGTGCGGGAACTGTCCCACCCCGATGAACATCTGGTTTTTAATCAAATATTTGACCAAATTAGCTTAGAGTATTGCCGCACCCGCGATGTAATTCTCAAAATTACCCAACATCAGCAACTACTTGATGGCGACCCAGATTTGCAGCGCTCAGTCCAGCTTCGTAATGGCTCAATTGTGCCCCTTGGGTTCATTCAGGCTTCATTGATCAAGCGTTTGCGCCAGCATACTTCTGATAGTGTTAATTTGCGATCGCGTTACTCTCGAAGTGAGCTTTTACGTGGCGCATTACTAACTGTGAATGGGATTGCCGCAGGGATGCGAAATACAGGTTAATCTTTATGATAGGATGCTGGGAGATTTGGAGCGCGTGAGGCATATGAACCAGCTTGAGCCAATCAGGATGGGGGTGATCGGTGTAGGCAATATGGGGCAGCACCACGCCAGAGTTTTGAGCTTTTTAAAAGATGTGGAACTGGTGGGCGTTGCAGATGTGAACGTAGATCGGGGTCTCGACACCGCCAGTAAATATCGTGTGCGTTATTTTGAGGATTACCACGAACTCTTACCTTTGGTAGATGCGGTATGTATTGCCGTTCCCACACGTTTGCATTTCGATGTGGGTACTACCTGTCTGAAGTCTGGTACCCACGTTTTAATCGAGAAACCGATCGCTGCCACCATTTCTGAGGCTGAATCTTTAGTTAATACCGCCGCCGAGTTTGATTGCATTCTCCAAGTGGGACATATTGAGCGATTCAATCCTGCTTTTCAAGAGTTGAGCAAAGTTTTAGCCAATGAAGAACTACTAGCGATCGAAGCCTCGCGCATGAGTCCCTATTCCCAAAGGGCAAATGATGTGTCGGTAGTTTTTGATTTAATGATTCACGACATTGACTTATTGTTGGAATTAGTACCTGCCCAGGTAGTGCGTCTTAGTGCCAGTGGCAATAAAGTATCCGATTCTGGTTTCTTAGATTACGTTACTTCCACGATTGAGTTTGATAATGGCGTAATTGCTACGCTCACCGCTAGTAAAGTTACCCATCGGAAACAACGTCGGATCGCTGCTCACTGCAAAAACTCATTGACTGAATCGGATTTTCTGAATAATGAGATTCTAATTCATCGCCAAACTACAGCCGATTATAAAACTGATTATGGTCAGGTGCTCTATCGACAAGATGGACTAATTGAGAAAGTCTATACCAGTAATATCGAACCACTAAACGCTGAATTAGAACATTTTGTTGCCTGTGTGCGGGGAGGGAAACAACCCTCGGTGGGCGGAATGCAAGCCCTAAAAACCCTACGCCTCGCTAGTCTAATTGAGCAAACTGCTTTGGAAGGGAAGGTCCTGCAAAGTTGTGAATTGAAAATGAGAGAATTAGTCGCGGTAAATGGTGGGAGTTGGTAATCTTAGTTTTGGGATCAGTAATTATGTTGAGCCAGTGATTGAGAATTTACTGGGAAATGGGTTCAAAGCAAAGATTGAAAAGGTAGATTACGAATTCCAAAAAGGCAGAAATCAAACGTTGAAAGCTATCTCTGACTAAAGAATAGTTTTTGATTGATTAATTGCTGCATAAATAGAATCACAAATATCGGATTTTGGATTAAGTAGCGTTGCCAAAGTCGTTGCGGTTCTTGAATTAGACGATAGAGCCACTCTAGCCCGAAAGCCATGATCCAGCGCGGTGCTTGGCTTACTCTGCCACTATGGAAATCAAAGGCGGCTCCCACGCCGATCGCTATCCCATTTAGTCTGCCTTTTGCCGCTGCCATCCAGTATTCCTGCTTAGGACAGCCCAAACCAATAAAAATTATCTGGGCACCACTTTGATTAATTCGCTCTAAGTCAGTGGCTAAGTCTGGAAAATCAGGAAGATGATCTTTGATGCCAAATTTGGCGGGAGCATACTTGCCTGAGATGATTAGTTGTGGAAATTGTTGTTTCAGCCTTTCTGCCAATATTTCTAAAGTCTGATCAGTACTGCCATAGAGATAAATGCCATAGCCTTTCTGACTGGCGCGATCGCAACTAGCAAGCATCAGATCTGGTCCATAAACTCGCTTTTGTCCTTTGATTCCCAGTAGATTCATCGCCCAAACCAGGGGCATTCCATCGGCAGTAATCAAGCTTGCCTGAGCCAAAGTGGCTTGATAGGACTTTTGCCAATGAGCAGTCATCAACACATGGACATTTGCGGCTACCACAAAACTACTCTGTCCCTCAGCGATCCATTGCTCAAAGCGATCGCAAGCTTGTGCATAGCTAGTAACGTCCACCTCAGTGTCAATAATTTTTACGCGCATGGTTGTATCAATCTGATTAAACAGCCGTTTTCTAAACTCAGCATAGGCTAGAATAGCTAAGTAGCAAGCAGCCCATACTTAAATATGCACTCTGTAACTTCTGAAGTAATCAAAGCCAAAGTCAACGCGATCGCGCTGAAGCGAGGTTCTCTAGTACAACTTTCTCAACAGGACAATCTTGGCAATCTAAGAATTGATGTAATTCAAGCCTTAGAAGAGATGGATGACCTAATGGAAGATTTTAAGCGCACTTTCCCCGAATAGTTGTTTAGATTTATCACTGGAGCTTATCTTATATGAATCCCTTAAATCCTCTAACTAATATTGCTCAAAAAGCTTTTTACTTAGGAATGGGTTTAGCTTCTCTGGCGACAGAAAAGGCTAACGCTACCTTAACCGAACTGCGATCGCAAGGCTCCAAATTAGCAGAAGAATTGGTGGAACGGGGCGAAATGACGGCGGAAGAAGCCAAGAAGTTTGTGGATGATCTAATTGCGCAGGCACAGCAGGGCAAAGGTGCAGATGAATCTTTGCAAGAAACCCGTGAGAAGCTAAAGGATGCTAAAGCTAAGTCTCCTCGTACGATTGACATCGAAGATGTAGAGGATCTTAGCGAAGACTTAGGCGAGGATTCCCAAAGTCCTAAAAACAAATCAGATGACATTTTGGAAGAACTAAATGCCAAGGTGCGATCGCTGCAAAATGAATTAAAAAATATGCAGAAGTAAGCGCTAATACTTGGACAAGATGCTGCGACTAGCCGAAATCAAACTACCACTGGATCATCCGCCTGAAGCGATTGAGGCAGCAATTTTACAAAAGCTCCAAGTTCCAATTGACGAACTGGTAAGCTACAGCATATTCAAACGTAGCCATGATGCGCGCAAAAAAGCCGAAATCCTTTTAGTTTATATCTTTGATGTAGAAGTTAAAGATGAAGCCAAGTTAAAGAGACTGCTGCAGAAAAATCCCCACATTTCTCTCAGCCCAGATATGTCTTACCATTTGACGACTGAGGCTCCCTCTGATTTTCCACGGCATTTAGCTCAGCGTCCGATTGTGATTGGCGCAGGTCCCTGTGGATTGTTCGTAGGTTTGACCTTAGCGCAAATGGGATTCAAACCGATTATTTTGGAAAGGGGTAAAAAAGTACGCGATCGCACAGTAGATACTTTTGGCTTTTGGAAGAAAAAGGAAGGATTAAATCCAGAATCTAATGCTCAATTTGGCGAAGGTGGCGCAGGTACTTTCTCCGATGGCAAGCTCTACAGTCAAGTGCGAGACTCACATTACATTGGTCGCAGAGTATTAACTGAATTAGTCAATGCTGGTGCTTCTAACGAGATTCTCTATGTAAATAAGCCCCACATTGGCACGTTTAAGTTAGTGGGAATTGTGCAAAGTCTACGAGCCAAGATTGAAGCCTTGGGAGGGGAATTTCGCTTCCAAACAAGAGTGGAAAGAATTGAAATTGAAGATAATGAAGTACAGGGTGTGACCTTAGAAAATGGCGAATTTCTAGCAAGCAATCATGTAGTTTTAGCAGTAGGGCATAGTGCTAGGGATACTTTTCAAATGCTACTAGAGCAGGGAGTTTACTTGGAGCCAAAACCTTTCTCGATTGGCTTTCGGATTGAACATCCCCAAAATTTGATTGATCGAGCTAGATTTGGCGATCGCCCTTCCCACAAAATTCTCGGTGCAGCAGATTACAAATTAGTACATCACTGTGCCAACGGTCGCTCGGTGTATAGCTTCTGTATGTGTCCAGGCGGATTAGTAGTAGCTGCTGCATCTGAACCAGGCAGATTAGTCACCAATGGTATGAGTCAATATTCTCGTAACGAACGTAATGCTAATAGTGGAATTGTAGTGGGCATTACACCAGCAGATTTTGATGATGATCGAGACGCTTTAGCGGGAATGCGATTTCAACGACGATTGGAAGAAGGAGCTTTTATATTGGGTGGCAGTAATTACCATGCACCAACGCAATTAGTGGGAGACTTCTTAGAGAAACGTCCTTCCCAAACCCTT
>JBBRVV010000122.1:0-6234 GCA_038246525.1 Pseudanabaenales cyanobacterium | reverse complement strand
CAATGAGTTAAACATTGATCAACTTTGTGCCACTTCGGCGATCGCGGTTAAACAGTGGGTTTTTTCAGGCGAGATTCCCAGTGTAATAGAGCGGGCGCAGGGTACTTTTAAAGTAGGACAAAAAATCTCTAAGTATGGTGATCGAGTAGGACGCTATCGATCTAAAAGTGGTTGGCGACAATTACTATTAAATATTTTGGGAGTTAGTGCGATCGCGGCATTTTTACTCGTGATAAGTTTATTAGTCTGGCAGCAGACTCAACCTAAGCAATTCAACCAATTTTGGCAAAAAACTGGATTACCATCTTTTCCCTTAGCTAAGCCGAGAACTTAAATTTGCAGGAGTAACACTCTATGAGTACCAAATCTATTCTCAATCAAATTGCCAAGCTTAATGAAATCGGCAAAGCTCTCTCTGCCCAAAGGGATGTAACGGCGCTGACCGAGATGATCTTGACCAATGCGAAGGAACTGCTAAATGCGGATGGTGGCACCCTCTATTTGACCACTGAAGAAAATAGTCTAAAATTTGCGATTTTGATCAATGACACGCTGAAGATTGCCATGGGTGGAACTACGGGCTTAGAGATTCCTTTTGAACCGTTACCACTTTACGACGATCAAGGGAAGCCGAATAATAATATGGTAGCTGCCTATGCTGCTCTTGATCGTCGCACGATCAATATTCCTGATGCCTATACTGCGGTTGGGTTTGACTTCACAGGTACTCGCACTTTCGATCATAAAACTGGTTATCGCTCCAAATCTTTTCTTACAGTGCCATTACTCAATTACGAAGATGAATTGATTGGCATTTTGCAATTAATTAATGCCAAAAATCCTGACACAAATGAAATAATTGCATTTTCTGAATCCGCCCAGAGCCTAGCTGAATCCCTCGCTTCTCAAGCAGCGATCGCACTTACCAATCATTGTCTAATTGCTGAATTTAAGAATCTGTTTGAATCGTTTATTGAACTAATTGCCAAAGCGATTGACGATAAATCTCCCCATACAGGCAACCATTGCCGTAGAGTGCCAGAACTAACCATGATGTTAGCAGAAGCCGCTTGTCTAAGCACTGAAGGAATATTCCAAAACTTTGATCTAAATCAAGACGATCGCTACGAATTGCGAATTGCAGGAATGCTGCATGATTGCGGCAAGGTAACTACTCCCGTACATATTATTGAGAAATCCACTAAACTTGAAACGATCTATGATCGGATTGGCTTAATCGATCATCGATTTGAGATTCTGGGGCGGGATGCAAAGATTGACCTGCTACAGGCAAAACTTCAGGCTTTTGAAACAGGGAATACGGTTCAGATGCCTGAACTAGATGCCAAATATCATTTACAATTAGAGGATTATGAACGCGATCGCCAATTTTTGCATAGTTGTAATATTGGTAGTGAATTTATGTCTGAATCCCGCAAGCAGAGAGTAAAACAAATCGCGGAAATAACTTGGCAAGATCAGAATTTCCAATCCCAAACTTTGCTTACTGAGAACGAAGTTTATAATTTAAATATTACTAAAGGAACTCTTACTGCTGAAGAGAGACAAATCATCAACCATCATATTGTAGTTACACTTGAGATGTTAGAAGAGCTTCCCTATCCCAAAAAGTTACGGAACGTGCCTGAATTCGCAGGTGGACACCATGAACGGATGGATGGGAAAGGCTACCCTAAAGGTCTGCGACGCGAAGAGATGTCTATCCAAGCGAGAATCATGGGAATTGCGGATATTTTTGAAGCCTTAACTGCCAAGGATCGTCCTTATAAAAAAGGCAAAACCCTAACTGAATGCCTAGAGATTATGGGCAGAATGAGATTAGAAGGACATATCGATCCAGATATTTTTGATCTATTTGTGCAAGAGAAAATCTATCTTCACTATGCTCAAAAGTTCCTCGATCCTGATCAAATCGATCAAGTGAATGAAGCTATAATTCCTGGCTACAATAGGAATATCAGTTCAGCATCTTCTTAAGTATAAAATTCACTAAAGATAGCCACGCAAATTTTAGAGATTCTACCTCGCAACCTAAATTTACCAACTGGCACTGAGCAAAGAGTAATTCTCAGTGATATCACTTAGGAACAATACACTACATTTATTGACAGCTACTCCTTTCCCACTGTAAAGATAGACATTGGTGAAATGGGGTTAAGGGGTGAAACCCCTTGGTGGGGGCTACGCCCCCACATCCCCAATAACAGTAATTCTTGACTGGGATGGGAGTATATAAATGAATATCCAGGCTTATTTCATTCTAAAGAGGGACAGCATACCCATGATCACCAGAGCTTAAGCCATATTTTTGAAGTCATGGGAGCGATACAAATTGAGAGCGAGATTACGCGCTGAGGCAAAATTGTATGGTAAGAACTTAGAATGGATTCTCTATCGTCGTCTTTAGTTCTTTGGCTTTAATTCTGAGAGATTGAGAAATAGTAGACTTTGCCTTCACTGATCTGTTTCAACTTAATTCATCTGTTATCGCATTAGGGACTGAACTAAATAGTAAACAATCACCCCCACTAATTTTTATGATTTCTAGTTTAACACTGATTCAATGTCGATTTATTAGTGTAAATATCATCCTATGCACCGAATTTCTGGGTGCCTAATTTCTGAATGCAAGGATAGATAACCCCGTAATTAAGGCTTTGGGAACGGGCTAGACAGGACTCTAACCTGTGACCGATCGCTTAGAAGGCGATTGCTCTATACAACTGAGCTACTAGCCCCAGCGATCCATCATATACTTAGAAATAAATTAAGTCAAATAAAGTAAAAAATAGCTGAAACTCACAGATATCTGATTAGTTTGTGGGCAGCTTGTACTGAGAAACAATTTTTTTGGCATACTCAGGAATATGGGCATCAAGCTTTTGCGGATAGTTACGCTTAACATATAAATAATTGCGAATGAAGTGGGAATCAATTGAAAATCTGCCGTACTCCAGCCCTTGAGGTCCAACTTTATTTACCACAAAGCTGATTAGCCAGGCAAGCCACATGGGAATAGTAGTTGCGTTGTCATAGGCAGCAATTCCTTGTTGAACTGGGTTGTGGCGATCGCCTTTAGAAAATACCTCCTCTACTGCCAACTGATCTTGAACTAGATCCAGCATTTCTTTGCCAGTTTGATTTCGTACTACAATCCATTGCCAACCGAATGGCGCTCCCATATAACCTACAACTAGGTCAGCCAGTCCATTTACATAGTCAAAACAGGTCATACAGGAGGGAGCAAATACATCTTTAAGTTCTTTTGTATCTAAGCCAAAGAAAGGAACCAATTCTATTGAACCATCACTATGTTTGAAATGCACTTTGAAGTCCTGCATAAATTCATAATGCACAACTGTCTCAGGCGATCGGCTAGTGGTTTGGAGGAATTTCTCTAATCCCGCGCGACTAACATTATCTACACAGGGAGTTCCCAAAACATAGAGTTTTTCTAAGCCCAATTCTTTCTCTACTGTTCGCAATGCCTGAATCTGGCAACCTACACCAATTACCAGGAGGCGCTTTAGTTGGGATTTTTCAATTTGTTCTAATACAGAAAGATTGGGAGAAAGTGTGGGTTTATTTACCCTAGCAGCAAGAATTTCTTCCCTGGTAGTAGCAATAATTGGTTTTGGAGCAAAGCGATCGCTTTGCATATTCTGCACACAGACCACACCTTCTACCAACCCTTTTTCTAGCATCTCAATCGCAATGCTAGAGACGATCCCAGTCCATTGTGCACCTTCAATTGGTTGGATCTTACGCGCTGCCATCATCTCTTGATGTACGCCAAAATAGAGTTCTTTTTCATTCTCTAAATCGCGAGATTTGCCATGAATACTCTCTTCCATTTCGCCAATATGTTGGGTGATAAAAGCACAGGCTTCTTTCACATAGTGAATATAATAAGTATCACAAAGTCCGCATTCGCTACATAGTTCTTTGGCGGGACGACGCTTGTGATTGGGAAGAGCTTTGGCACTGAAGTGAGCTTTACGGGCAAGATTGGACATAGAAATTATTAATTTGTTTTATTATCATAAGTCACGATTAGGTTTTCTATGCTGCCACGTTGATACACCAATGCGCGTCTATGTTGAGAATATCTGGAAGTTACGTTTTGCGCTTCTAGGATGAGCTTTGCCTCTAAGGGAGTAAGCGCCAGGATTTTTGCAACTTCTTCCAATCCTAACCACTGTTGTGAAATCCGATTTAGTAGTAATTCTTCATCATCTATTTCTAATATCTCAAATAATTTTTCAAGTAGCAACCAACAGGCAAGAGTGTCGGCGGCAGCCCGATGGGACTTTCCTACTTTAAAATTAAAATGTTTGACTAAGTTTGGCAGCGATCGCGATTTGAGATGGGGCAGTAATAGGCGAGACAGGATTACTGTACATAATTGAGCATCGGGGGGGCGGACAAAATTTATGCCCAGGCGACGATATTCCATTTGTACAAAGCTATAGTCAAAACTCAGATTGTGCGCAGTAAAAACCCCTTGCCTAAGATGGTCAAGATAGTCTGGCCACAAACCATCACTCGGAACGCCTCCATCTACCATTTCTTGAGAAATGCCCGTGAATCGCACAATGTCTCTAGGAACCTGGACGCTGGGATTGATCAAGTCGGTATATTGAGCAATTACGCCATCTTTGCAATTGGCATGAATCACACAGATTTCGATCGCGCGACTGCGATCGCTTACTCCGCCTGTGGTTTCTAAATCCACCACCGTAAACTGTTGATTGGCAAAACGGCGATATCGGTCAAGAATCTTTCGAGAAGTTAACATGGCTTGGGCAAAATTCTTAAAGCACAGCAAAATTCTGACACATCTAGGAATTTACACGCTAATCTAAAAGTAAAGTTACAGGCTTAAATCATGTCTACCACTCAGCAATTTACCAACTTTGACGAACTTTTGGCTAGTTCAACTCTGCCTTTGCTGGTAGACTTTTACGCGCCTTGGTGCGGGCCCTGTCAAATTATGGCAAAAGTCTTGGAGCAGGTCAGCCCCAGAGTAAAAGATAAAGCAACTATTATCAAAATCAATACGGATAACTATCCCGCCCTTGCCAGTCAATATCGAATTACGGCGCTACCTACGATGATTGTATTTAAGGATGGGCAGCCCGTAGAACGACTAGAAGGAGCAATTCCCGCTGATCAGCTCTATGATCGGCTTCAGGTATGGTTTTAGCTGGCTATCTTTAAGACATCATTCAACTTGCCACTACGAAATCCTTCAAGATCAAGTAGTACACTGGTAAAGCCAATGGAACGGAATCTAGCATTGAGTTGGTTCATCTCCACCAATTGCATAAATTCGGCTAAGTGGGCAAGAGGCAACTCAATTTTGGCAATATCTGCCTGCGATCGCACTCTTAGATCCCAATCTTTGCCCCAAGATCTGAGTTGTTGTTTGAGATAAAATTCTGCCTGACCCACTCTTTGCAGTTTTTCGAGCGTAATGCTCTCGCCGTAGGGAAATCTAGAACTAAGACAGGGCTGGGCGGGTTTATTCCACCAGGGTAACTGTAAATGTTGCGAAAGTTGGCGGATTTCGAGCTTGCCGATCTGGACTTCAGCTAGAGGCGATCGCACGCCTCGTTCTTTTGCCGCCGCGATACCTGGACGATAATCTTGTAAATCATCAGCATTTAAGCCGTCTACGATATATTCATAGCCCCATGCCTGAGCCAAGGGTCGCAGTTGCTGATAGAGTTCACTTTTACAGAAATAGCAGCGATTGATCGGGTTGGCGGCATAGTTGGGGTTCTGTAGTTCATCACCTTCAATGATTTGATGTTTGATCCCAATTGCTTGAGCCTGAAGTTTTGCTTCTTCTAAGTCAGAGGGCATCAAGGCAGGAGAGTTGGCAGTTACAGCGATCGCGCGGTTGCCTAAAAGATCAAATGCCACTTTTGCTACCAAAGTGCTATCAATCCCGCCCGAATAGGCCACCAACACCCTTTGACAATCTTGTAATACTTGGTGTAACTGTTCAAATTTGGTTTGTAAGATTGGTTCTAGCATTGTAAAGTAACGGAAATGTTGCTTTTCTTAGCATACGTCAATCCAATTTCGGCAAGCTGCCATTCTCAAACCCTGTGGTAATATCGGTGAGATTTAGGAATATCTAAATTTTTGCCAGGATATTGGGTAAGATCTGCAAATTAGTTCATATATATTTTTCAAATACGCGGT
>JBBRVV010000121.1:0-6237 GCA_038246525.1 Pseudanabaenales cyanobacterium | reverse complement strand
TCCCAGAGCGAAGCGCGTTCTTGAACTCTCGCTTGAAGAAGCTAGACAGCTAGGTCACAACTATATTGGCACTGAGCACCTATTGCTTGGGCTGATTCGTGAAGGGGAAGGGGTTGCTGCTAGAGTTTTAGAAAATTTGGGAGTTGACCTATCGAAGGTGAGAACTCAAGTAATCAGAATGCTGGGCGAAACTGCGGAAGTAACTGCTGGAGGAGGTAGCTCTGGTCGTACCAAAACGCCAACTTTGGATGAGTTCGGATCTAACCTAACCCAAATGGCAGCCGAAGGCAAGCTAGATCCTGTTGTTGGTCGTCAGAAAGAAATCGAACGGGTAATTCAGATTTTGGGTCGTCGTACCAAAAATAATCCTGTGTTAATAGGAGAGCCTGGAGTTGGTAAAACCGCGATCGCTGAAGGTTTAGCCCAAAGGATTACCACTAGCGATATTCCCGACATTCTGCAAGATAAGCGGGTTGTTACCTTAGATATTGGCTTGCTAGTAGCAGGTACTAAGTATCGAGGTGAGTTTGAAGAACGTCTGAAGAAGATTATGGATGAGATCCGCACAGCGGGCAATGTAATCCTGGTAATTGACGAGGTACATACGCTAATTGGTGCAGGTGCAGCTGAGGGCGCGATCGATGCTGCCAATATTCTTAAGCCTGCCTTAGCCCGTGGCGAACTCCAATGTATTGGTGCAACTACTCTAGATGAGTACCGTAAACATATTGAGCGGGACGCTGCTTTAGAGCGTCGTTTTCAGCCAGTAATGGTAGGTGAGCCCAGTGTAGAAGAAACAATCGAGATTCTCTATGGACTGCGTGAACGCTATGAACAGCACCACAAGTTGAAGATCTCTGACGATGCTTTAATTGCCGCAGCTAAGTTGAGCGATCGCTATATTTCTGACCGATTCTTGCCCGACAAAGCGATCGATCTAATGGATGAAGCTGGTTCTCGAGTGCGCTTGATCAACTCGCAAATGCCTGCGGCAGCTAAGGAATTAGATAAAGAACTGCGTGCCTTGCTCAAAGAGAAAGACGATGCAGTGCGTGCCCAAGAATTTGACAAAGCTAGCAAATTCCGAGAGCGAGAAATCGAAATTAAACAACAGATTCGCACAATCACTCAAGCCAAAAAAGCAGAAACCACGGTTACTGAAGAGGGAAAGGTACCAGTAGTTGGTGAAGAAGACATTGCTTACATCGTCAGTTCTTGGACAGGCGTACCAGTTAACAAGTTGACTGAATCGGAATCGCTGAAGTTGATGCAAATGGAAGAAACATTACATCAGCGCGTTATTGGTCAGGATGAAGCGGTTAAAGCTATTTCTAGGGCAATTCGTAGAGCGCGGGTAGGTTTGAAAAATCCTAATCGTCCGATCGCTAGTTTTATCTTCTCTGGCCCAACTGGTGTCGGTAAAACCGAGCTAACCAAAGCACTTGCCTCTTACTTCTTCGGTTCTGAAGATGCGATGATTCGCTTAGATATGTCGGAATACATGGAGCGTCATACAGTCTCCAAGTTGATTGGTTCTCCGCCTGGATATGTGGGATACAACGAAGGTGGTCAGCTAACCGAAGCTGTTCGTCGTCGTCCCTATACCGTAATTCTGTTTGATGAGATTGAGAAAGCTCACCCAGATGTGTTTAATTTACTGTTACAAATTTTGGAAGATGGTCGCTTGACTGACTCTAAAGGACGCACCGTAGATTTCAAGAATGCCCTACTGGTGATGACTTCCAACATTGGCTCTAAGGTAATTGAGAAGGGTGCTACTAGCCTCGGTTTCGATTTTGCGGCTGATCAAGAAGATTCTCAATACACTCGTATTCGTGCTCTGGTTAATGAAGAACTGAAGCAGTATTTCCGACCTGAGTTCTTGAATCGCTTAGACGAAATTATTGTCTTCCGTCAACTTAACCTTGCAGAAGTGAAGGAAATCGCCGACATTATGTTGGTAGAACTCTTTAAGCGGATGGCTGAGAAGAATATCACTTTGGCAGTGACTGAGAGGTTTAAGGAGTTGCTAGTTCAACAGGGTTACAATCCAAGTTACGGCGCACGTCCATTGCGCCGAGCAATTATGAACCTGTTGGAAAATGCCCTAGCGGAAGAGATTCTGACTGGCAAGGTTAGAGAAGGTGCATCTGTATTGATGGATGTAGACGACGATGGCAAAGTAATTTGTATCGAGCAACCTTCCCAATTAAAGAGCGCAGATCCTGGCTTACAGTTAATGCCTTCGGCTAGCTAGTTTACTCAGATTCTCACAATAATTTAATCTATATGCCCCCAATTTTTGAGGGCATTTTTTATTTCTGTTTTGATTATTTGCTGTACTTTATGCTTGAATTGGCGATACCCAAAAAGCTCTATACTGGTTAAAAGTTTCCCAAGATCCTATGCAACGCGGACATTTGCTCACCGAACAATCCCTACCCGAAAGCCAAAATCTGGATTGTTTGGACTTAGCCGCTTTAGTAGATTTATTTCACCAAGAAGATCAAAAAGCCGTAGCTGCGGTGGGAGAAGTAGGGGTAGAAATTGCCGCCGCGATCGCTATGATTACTGAAAGCATTAATCATGGCGGCAGATTGTTTTATATCGGCGCTGGTACAAGTGGGCGCTTGGGTGTACTAGATGCGGCTGAATGTCCACCAACTTTTTGCAGTAATCCTGAGATGATTCAAGCAATTCTGGCGGGCGGAATAAATGCGATGGTTCGCAGTTCGGAAGCTTTGGAAGATCGGGCAGAAGATGGGGCGCTGGCGATCACTCAAGCGCAGATTACCACCCAAGATACAGTGATGGGAATTACGGCGGGCGGAACTACTCCCTATGTGCATGGCGCATTACAAGCTGCTCAAGCAATTGGCGCAAAAACTATTTTCTTTGCCTGTGTGCCAAGCTCGCAAGTGCCAACCAACTATGACTTGGAGATTCGTCCGCTAGTAGGCGCAGAAATTCTAACGGGTTCGACTAGATTGAAATCTGGCACGGCGACTAAGTTGGTGCTAAATACAATCTCTACGGGGGTGATGGTGCAGCTAGGCAAGGTCTACGGCAATCGGATGGTGGATGTGGCAATTACCAATAGCAAACTGCGCGATCGCGCGCTTCGGATCATCACTGACCTAACCAGCATCAAAATCGAGCAGGCAAATATCTTGTTAGAGCGATCGGGCAATAAAGTAAAATTAGCGCTGTTGGTGCATTGGCGAAATCTAGATTCTGCTCAAGCTGAAGCCGTTTTGGTAAAACATCAAGGGAACTTGCGCGCAGCGCTTAATTCTTTAAAGTAATCTTTTGGCGCAAAAAAAGTATGAGAAATCAATTACGGAATGGAATTCTTTTTGTCTGTTTAGAGATGCTCTTGGGAATTGGTATTGTGCATCAAGTAATCGCTCAACCTTTAACTCAAAACTTAACTCAATCAAGTAAAAAATCTGAAATTACCCTCTTCCAAAATCTGACCGTCTTGCCAAAATTCTCACCCGATCCGCAGGTTTTACGCGGCATAAGTGGCGGTACAGAAGAAATGCAAAAGCAATCAGGTAAAGAAAATACCGAAACTGGAAAATGTATTGGCTTTATTGATACTGCTCCCGATCATCAAATTACGCTTTCCTCTGTCTTCGACTTTCTGCAATTAAAGGTAAGTAGTACGGGTGACACAGTCTTGCTAATCAAAGGTCCTGGCGGAGTTTGGTGTAATGATGATGGTAGCGATCGCAATCCAGAAATTTCTGGAGCTTGGCTAGCTGGAATCTATCAAGTGTGGATCGGTTCCTATGATGCTAAGGCTTCTTTCCCTTATTTATTAGAAATCAGTCAGCAGCCTCCTAAATAGAGACTAAATTTAAAGCGCTACCAATAACCAAAATAACAGATTTACGCGCGGCTCATACATTGGCACATCTACCAGACTAAAGAGGAAGAACATGGCGATCGCTAACCAAGTGAGAAATCGTAAATCTCTCTCAGCATTTGTGCCTGAGTGTTGAAATTTCTGCCAAGCTGTTGCGATGATTAAACTGCTAAATCCAATTACTGCGGGAATACCTGCTCCTACAGCTAGAAGCAAATAGAAATTATGCTCATGTGGTAATCCTCTTAAATCGTAACTGAAGTCGGCGGCAATCTTAGGGAAACTGCGTAAACCCCAACCTAAAATCGGTCTTTGGGATATTAAATCTAGAGCAAATTTCCAGGCATTTAAGCGATCACCAGTGGAAGCGAAATCACTCAAACTAGGATCGAATGCACTTTGTAAGCGCTGCACAAAACTAGATGGAAAGAATATTTGTAACCATTCGCCGCCAATTCCCAAGACTTCGCCAAAAACCGCCCAAGCAGTGGCTAAACCGCCTAAAATTAACACCAATAATATGCGCCAAGATCGATAGTAGAGGGCGATCGCCATTAATGCCATTGCCGCTAAAGTCCAAGCATTGCGCGAACCTGAAAAATACAGACAAATAGAATCCATAAATAGCGCGATCGCCGCAATTATTCTCTGTTGATCACTACCATTTTTGAGGAAGAAGATTGCTAAGGGAAAGACCAATAACAAATAAATCGCTAATTCATTAAAATGTCCGAAATAAGAAGTAATGCGGCGATCGCTACTCATGCCCAAATTAAGAATATAGCTAGTAAAAAGTCGAGGAAATTGCCAATCTGGGCGATCAATCACGATTTGGAGAATGCCTAAAACTCCAACGAATAGAGAACCCAAAGTGGTCAACCAGGCAATTTGGATTTTCTGCACAAAATCAATTAAGAGAAATCTAGCGATCGCCCTAAAGAGGATAAATGGCAAGAAGTTCAGTAATCCTGTCCAAGCCAAACTTAAATCATAAGCAAAGAAAGTAGTTAGTATTAGCCAACTTGAGAAAAATAACCAACCGCGATTTATTGGCGTATCTAGACAATTTAACCGATGCTTTATGCCAAAAAATACCGAGAAAAATAATCCCAAAGCCGAACTTAAGACATTATTCCAAGGTAATATGCAAGCGATCGCTTGTAACCAAAAACTAAATGGCGAAATCTTAACTAATCTTATAACTTCTGTTAGCAAATCCTTACCCACTTCAATTAGTTTTACAAGCTGGTGCTTTAATTTTACCTCAGTTGACAGCTTGTAATTTGCCTGAAGGTGCTGAAGTTGAGCTTTTCATAAAATCGCTCCAAGTTATTTCTCCAAAAATTATCGATATGAAAGCTAAGCAGGACTTTATCAAGTTTTCAGTTTAGAACGTTTTAACTCATCTGGCAATCAGTTATGTGCGGTAATATAATGTCAATGTAGACCTATGCAAAGACAGTTTTATAATGAATTTCTACACCGTAATTCTGAGACAAAGTGAAGGCTATTGGGTTGCTCTATGCCTAGAGAATGGCTTTGTGGGGCAAGAAGAAACTCAAGACGGAGCAGTTAGTAAGCTTAAAGAAGCAATTGAATCCTTTCAAGATATTGCTATTTCCAATCCAACTCGTTCTAATTCAATTTCAATTGAAGAACTACACGAGTTTTTGACAGTAGAATCAAAAGAACCTACATCTGAAATTTACGAATTTAGGGCAGTTTATGCCTAGAAATGTTCCATCTTTGAAGCCAAGAGAGCTAATTAAGCTCTTAGAAAAAGCAGAATGCGTTTTTTATCGAGAAGGAAAAGGCGATCATAGACTTTTTGCGAGACTCCTTAATGGCGAAACACGAGTAGTCCCAATTGATATGGGTGCAAGGGAGATGTCACCTGCCTATGTTCTAAGAATTTTTAGGCAATTTGGATTCACGGATCAAGAGATTGAGGATTTACTAAGGTAAGGATCGGTTTACTTAAAATCTAACAAATGAAGTTGGTAGATGTGATCAAATACGACAATAATTCTTTTTTTAACCAGTTTTTGCTGTGCTTCCCCATTGCAGTAAAACTTTTGCTAACTGTTCGGAACGAATTGGCTTGCTCAGATAGTCATCCATGCCTGCGGCTAAACAGCGATCGCGATCTTCTTTTAGAGCATTAGCAGTGAGAGCGATAATTGGCGTATGGCTAGGTTGTGGGAGTTGACTTTCCCAAGCCCGAATTTGCTCGGTTGCCGCATAACCATCTAGGTTGGGCATTTGGCAATCCATCAGAATTAAATCATATTTCTCGGTTGTTGCCATGCGTAGCACTTCCAAACCATCCACGGCAAAGTCTGCACTGTAGCCCAATACTCGTAGTT
>JBBRVV010000120.1:0-6251 GCA_038246525.1 Pseudanabaenales cyanobacterium | reverse complement strand
TATTTTACAATTTTTGTATATCTAAAAAAAAAACAGACCATTTTTCCAAACACCCAGTGGTTTTTGGGGCCGGCCGCGGGGGGGCACGATAACGGTAAAATCTTTCAAAGAAGTCGCTTTACAAATCATAGTCTCGTCGAAAATTGAACCAGTGCCAACCAAAATCATCATTTTTTTTACTTCTTTGCTCCTGCTGAAACTGCCGCGCAAACTCGGTAAGAATACCTGAACTATTTGTAAGATTTTGGATTTTTAACTTCTGAGCGATCGCGATCGCTACACTTTCAGTAATTTGTTTTGCTTCTAAACCTAGCGAATGAATTCCTAGAATCTCTCCATTACCGCGACAGATAATTTTAGCTATCCCATCAGGCAGCTTTTGGATCATGGTGGTTATATCTTTGCCGTACTTTAATTTAGCCTGAATTTCAGTCATTCCCAAACTCACTAAATTGGGCTGAGTGGCAGTGATAATTGACGAAAGACGCTGTTTTCTGGTGGGGAAAAACAATGTATTACCAAGCACAACAGGCAGATTGGCTAGATTCTCACACCAGTAAATGCGACGATTGGAAGTCTGTAGATGAGCATTCAAATTAATTGAGCCATCCCTTTGCATTACTCTGGCAGCAGCTAATTGAAGACGATCATATATTTGGGTTTGACTAGGTAAATAAACCTGCTCACAATCAAAGGTGTGATTATTTGTCCATACTCGATAGTTTGAATTTGGATTCTCTAAAAGCTCGATCGCATTTACCTGTTCGTAAGTGTAGATCTGAATCCCTTCTGTTTCCATCTGTGCCTGCAAATAGCGGGCAACTTCCACATCACAATTTGGCAGAATATGAGTAGTATTCACCAGTAATTTAATCTCTTCGCCCTGTTTAGCTAGTCTTTGCGCCCAAGTACAAGTAACAGGATCATTGCCGATCAAAATCAGCGATCGCGGCAACTTCTCTCCATAATTTTCTTTTTCTCTGGTTAAATTCTCTATGCCCAAAATTGGTCGGTGAACTTGAGGTAAGGGAAGCGTAATTACAAAAGTGCGAGAACTTAATTGGCGGCGAGCCAGAGCAAAAATCTTGGGGCTAATAAATTTTCCGCTCTCGGTAATTAGATCAACGCCTAGCTTTTGAGCTTGAGCAAAATCATCGCTAACTTGATGCCCTAATTGATCCGCAATCTCAAAACTTGTAAAGCCAAGCTCAGGGGCGCAAATCCACGCCACCCTTGCACCTCTCTGAGTCGATTCAATTGCCAAGTAATAACCTACTTCTGTTGCCCCAATTATTACTAGATCGTAGTCAACGGCCATTATTTTTTATATTGCTAATTTAGGTTAAATCTACTATAACTAAGAAGCGATCGCAACTAAGGAATATCCCAACTATGCAAATTGCCCTGTTCGGCACCAGTGGAGACCCTCCTACAATCGGACATCGAGCGATTCTGCAATGGCTCTCCCCTAAATATGATTATGTAGTAGTTTGGGTTTCTCACAATCCTTTCAAATCTCACCATGCAGCGCTAGAGCAGCGAATTGAGATGATGCAGTTGATGATTACTTCCTTAGTTCAAGAACAGAATGTGCAGCTTCACCCCGAAATCAGTAACCCCCATACGCTGGTAACATTGCACCATGCCAGCCAAATTTGGCAAGATGCCCACTTTACCCTAGTTATTGGCGCAGACATAGTTAGTCAAATGCCATCCTGGTATCGAGTGGCAGAACTTTTAACCCAAGTGCAGCTTTTGGTCATTCCTCGCCAGGGTTATACAATTTCAGCTGCAGCGATCCAAATTCTTGAAGACTACGGCACAAAGGTGAACATAGCGGCGCTAACTGTGCCAACTTCGTCTTCTACTCAATTTCGCCAAAAAGGTGAAGCTGCAAATGTGATTCCAGCGGTTGCTAACTATATTGAACGTGAGAGGCTTTACACATGGCAGGAAGCAAATCCCCATCCTTAGCCTGTACTTCGGCAAACTTTTGGGTGGGTATAGACAATGTAATTTTTTCGGTAGATATGGAACAAAACCGTCTACTGGTATTGTTGATTTTGTCTGATCATTCAGGCGATCGCTGGAGTTTACCCCATACTTTAGTCAGACAAGCAGAATCCTTAGAACAAGCTGCATACCGCATTTTGGCAGAAAAAATTCGAGTCAAAAATCTTTATCTGGAACAACTCTACACTTTCGATTATATACCTGGAGAAGCCGATTCTCTTCTTGCTGATCTTTCGGTCAGTTATTTTGCGATCGTCCGCTTTGAAGAAGCTGAACTAATTGCTGATGGTTTGAGTGGTATTGCCTGGTATCCAATTGAACGTATTCCTCTGTTAAGTTCTAAGCATCAACAGATTCTTAAGTATGGCCATCGGCGGTTGCGCAATAAGTTGGAATATAGTCCTGTTGCTTTCGATGTCTTGCCTGCAACTTTTACGCTGAGCGATTTATTCCAGTTCTATGTCACGATTTTGGGAGAGAATTTTTCGGACTATTCCAATTTTCGCTCTCGTCTATTAAAGCTAGGATTTCTAATCGACACGGGTATTAAGGTCACTAGGGGTGCTGGTCGTCCTGCCAGTCTGTATCGCTTCGATGCAGAAAAGTTTGCCCACTTCCAAGATCAACCGATGATCTTTATCTAATTAGGATTTAATTAGGACTTACTCACACTTACCGCAGTCCATGTAGTTATTTGTTTATCTAAATAGTTCCTAAACCTAGCTTTTCATGCCCGTAGCAGCAACACCCCTTAGCAGTTGTTTTTGAGCGATCGCAAATAAAATCAAAATCGGTAAAGTCGCGATCGTTACTGCCGCCATCAATAGTGACCAATCTGCGGTATATAATTCTTGAAAACCCGAGAGAATAATTTGTACCGTTTGCAATTCAGGCCGAGTAGTAAAAATCAGAGGCTTAAATAAGTCATTCCATTCACCAATGAAAGTAAATAGAAATAGAGTCACTAAAGCAGGACGAGATAATGGCAACACTACATGCCAAAGTACCTGCAGCCGATTCGCTCCATCCAAAATCGCCGCTTCTTCTAACTGAATTGGAATGGTTTGAATATATTGCCGCAATAGAAAGATACCGAATCCATTCGCAGCCGTAGGCAGAATCATTGCCCAATAGGTATTGATTAAATTCCCCCATTTCAGTACCCAGAAAATCGGAATTACTAGCAATTGAAAGGGGATAATCAAGGTGGCGATCACCAGTAATAAAATTCCATCTCTGCCCCAAAACTTAAATCTTGCTAGACTATACCCCGCCAAAGCCGAAGTAAAAGTTTGTAATGCAGTGACCGCGATCGCCACCAAAGTAGAGTTAGCAAATGCTAATAAAAAATTTCCCTGTTCCCAGGCTCGGCGATAGTTTTCTCCCGTCCAAGTTTTAGGAATTAGCCCAGCCGTAGGGCGAAAATCTCCAGGTGCAAATGAAGTAATCAGCACAAAAATTAACGGGAACATCACCAGTATTGCGCCTAAGCTCAAGCCTAAAAAAATTAGCCACTGTCCCCAATCGATATTTGGAGTAGATTTTTGGATTTTTAAGGACATATCAAGCTTTTCGAGGTTTGTTGACTATTTTACCGAGCAATAACAAATCATTTTAGGCCGCGCCCTAAGACCGATAGCAATTAAGAACTTAGCGATCAAAAACTTAGCGATTAAAAACTTGAGAGAGAGGCAGACTTAAAAGATAAATTTTAATGAAGGAAAGTTAAGCTCACTTGGATTGGAGGCATAGGCTAGGGTATCGTATCAGATAGATAAGAAATGGCATTTTTCTATTTATTCATAACCTATTTGGAGATCAATCTCTATGTCAGAAGAAAATAACGAGCCTTTGAACTTGGCAGAAAAGCAACCAGAAAACCAGCCAGAAAACCAACCGTTGTCTGCGTCGGGACTAGAAAGTCCTTTCCAACCGCCCAAGCCTACAGGCAAGACCCCTTTATGGTTAGGTAGCACTGGTGGACTCCTATCAGCCGCCTATCGTGAAGAGAAGTATTTGATCACTTGGAACAGCCCAAAGGAGCAAGTATTTGAAATGCCTACAGGTGGAGCGGCTACTATGCACTCTGGTGACAATATGCTTTATTTTGCTAAAAAAGAGCAAGCTCTATGTCTTGGTCGTCAGTTGCGTGGCTTCAAAATTAATAACTATAAGGTTTGGCGCGAGTTCCCCAATGGCGATCAGGTTTATCTACATCCCGCCGATGGCGTGTTCCCTGAGAAGGTAAATAAGGGTCGCGTAGCAGTTTCTACCGTTAATCGCAAAATTGGTGACAATCCTAACCCCATCAGCGTGAAGTTTACTGGCAAAACTATCTTTGATGTCTAGGTGCTTTGATGTCTAGGTGCTTTGATGTCTAGGTGCTTTGATGTCTAGGTGCTTTTCTAATTTTTACTACTCCCTTCTCAGTCAAGATTAAGATATGTTGGGGTTGTGGGGGCTACGCCCCCGCTAAGGGGTTTCACCACTTAACTCTATTTCACCAAAGTCTATTTTAATGATCGGAAAGGAGTAAGAATTAATTTCTAAAAACTGCCCCCCCTGTTCTTAACTTAGGTTAAAACTTGAGTCTTGAACTAGGGGGTTTACTATGAACTATTTTATTTACTTTTCTGGATTTTCTGGCTCCGAATGACGATCGCTATGCCCATGGAAACGAATGCCAAGAAAAATATCGTAAATAAAGCTGCCAAAGTCTTGAAGGCTATTGGTTATGCCCACACTTTGAGGCGACTCGTTTTGGTCCAGCAAATGCTTCATCTGCCAGTAGGCGGGCTGGTAGTTATACCAAGGGATAGAGGGCCAAAGGTGATGAATTAAATGGTAGTTTTGCCCAAGTAATAAAATATTTAGTAGCCATCCAGGATAAACTCTGGCATTTTTCCAACGCGATCGCTCTTTGAATGGTCGATGGGGCAAGTAGTCAAAAAATAAACCCAAAGCGAAACCCATAATTGCCGAAGGCACAAACCAAAAATTGAGTAAATAGCCCAAAAATCCATAAAAATAGCCAGCAGTCAGCAAGGCAATCAAAAGCGCTCGACTGATTGTCCATTCCCAAAGTTCATGATTTCGCCAGAGGCGGCGTTGGAAGAAAAAGATTTCGTGATAAAAGAATCTGACCGCAATTAACCAAAGTGGCCCACCAGTAGAAACAAAATGATCAGGATCGTTCTCTGGATCATTTACATTGGCGTGGTGTTGCATGTGCACCCGCGTAAATACAGGATAAACAAAGCCCTGCATTAGCGCTGAAACATGACCGATCGCCGCATTAATCAGGCGATCGCGGTGAGCTACCCCATGAGAGGCATCATGAATAGTGGTACCTAAAACGTAGAGGCAAATAAAATTGGCAGTGAATACAATCCAATCATGCCAATGCCATACCCAATAACCAACAGTCGAACACGTTACTAGGACAATCGATCCAAGCAGTAGAACCAAAGTAGGGTTCCAGGCTGTAGGTGCTCCCATTAAGTTTAGTGGTACAGTCAGGGGCTTCCCTGTCTGCTGCATCTTGTCTCTCCTCACTTCAAATATCATTAAATAGTATATATTACTTAATATTTGAAAAAGCCCAGTCAGGCATAATTTTTAATTGTTTTTTGATCTTGCCTTAATTAATTTTATTTTACCCGCGCCGCTCTATCTATGACTGTGCTAAATTTTCCTGACCAGCCGCAAATAGCAGTCAATCGGGCTGAGTTGGCATTGCTTTGCGCTCCATTTCGGTTAGAATTATTTCAGGATATGGCGGAAAGGGGAATTGGGCTGAGGACGGTTTTAGAAACTCAAAGATATCTTAAGCAAGATCCAAATTTAATCTCATTTATCTCAGTAGAGAATCAGTTACTCTGGTTGATTCAAGTGGGCATTCTTCGGCGAGAAGTTGATGGGCAAGGAATTACTGATAGTTTTCGACTTACTCCCCTAGGACATTATCTCTTGGCAAAATGGAAACCTCAAGGGGAATTAGTCAAACCGAATTGGCGCGATCGCTTAAAAAACTGGTGGGCACGCTGGCAACCTCGGAAGTTATTTTGATTTCTGATCGATACTATGTTCTATTACTCAGATATTAGTTTCAAGCCAACAATTGAACCAATTAGGGTGTAAAGAAAGAAAATTCGACCAAAGCTCACGGGTTCGCCAAAAATTAAAATGCCTTAATTAGCACAGCTAATTCTGCTGATACAGGCACAATTTCAAACAGT
>JBBRVV010000119.1:0-6268 GCA_038246525.1 Pseudanabaenales cyanobacterium | reverse complement strand
TGGTTTATATTATGTCAGATCCACTCAAAATGTCAAAGGTCGGTAAACACTAATTATTTGAAGAATTATTTAGGATCGGTTGAAGTTATCAACTTTACGAAATTGCTCACTTGATTAGATCACTTAATTAGATAATTGGGCTTGGGTAATTTTTTTTTAAAGCTTTTACTAAAGAAGGCAAAACTCAAATTTTAAATTCAAATTTTGAGCCTACTAAGGTAAAGACTTGAGCAATTGTGACTAAGTTCACAGCAAAGCCGTAATTTAGATCGCATACTCGACTTCAAACCCATGACATATTGAACTTGTTCTAAATGAAATTGTTCTAAAAGTCTGGATCTTAAGATTTAGCCAAAAAGTTAGTCTAAAGATTTAAGTTAAAGAATTTTAATTTATTGATTTAATTTATAAGATTTAGCTTAATAGTTTAGATTCCTAAAGCTAAAGGGGCATCGCACTATTGGATGAGTCTAGATAGTTCTAGTCTGGGTTTGAAATCTTGCTTTTGATATAGCTTTCTTGAAACATCTTGAAGTAGCTGTTAGTTGTAGCCGCGATGATTGGTGATTTTCTTGGTGGTTATCCTGTCAGCAGATAATTGAATTTTGATTAAACTTTGTTAAACGGAGAGGATTCGGTGGCATACGCAGTAACGTTGGTTCGTGGTGATGGAATTGGACCTGAGGTGGCAAAGGCTACCCAAACAGCGATCGCGGCAACAGGTGTTGAGATTGACTGGACGGTGGTAGATGCGGGGATAGATGTGATGGAAAGCTATGGTACGCCATTGCCAGATCATGTGCTGGAATCTATTCGCCATACCAAAGTAGCAATCAAAGGTCCAATTACAACACCTGTTGGTTCAGGTTTCCGTTCAGTGAATGTCGCTATTCGCAAAGAACTAGATCTCTATGCCAATCTGCGCCCTGCTAAGTCGATCGCTGGGGTGAGAAGTGCCTTCACCAATGTGGACTTGATTATAGTCAGGGAAAATACCGAAGATCTCTATGCTGGGATTGAGTTTGAGACTGGCACGCCTGAAGCTCAAGAGGCTTTAGATTTCATGGCTAAGCTATCTGGTAAGAGCATCAGAGCGGGTTCGGCAATTGGAGTAAAGCCAATTTCAGACTTTGGCAGCCGCCGTATTGTTAAGTTTGCATTTGACTACGCCAAGGCAAATGGACGCAGGAAGGTAACTGCGGTACACAAGGCAAATATCATGAAATTCACTGATGGCTTGTTCTTAGAAGTGGCGAGAGATGTTGCTAAGGACTATCCAGAAATTGAGTTTGATGATCGGATTGTAGACAATATGTGTATGCAGCTAATGCAAAAGCCTGAACTCTACGATGTGCTGGTGTTACCCAATCTCTATGGCGATATTGTTTCTGACCTTTGCGCGGGCATGATCGGTGGCTTAGGGGTTGCGCCTGGCGCTAATTTTGGTGAAGAAATTGCCGTGTTTGAGGCGATTCATGGCTCTGCTCCCAAGTATGCGGGACAAAATCGGGTAAATCCTACTGCTTTGATCCTTTCTGGCGTGCTGATGCTAAAACATTTAGGTGAAGTAGATGCTGCTCAGAAATTGCAAGCCGCGGTGGAAAAGGTAATTGGCGACAAAACCCACGTCACTTATGATCTTGCCCCTGTTGGAGTCACGCCTGTTGGTACTCAAGAGATGGCTGAAGCGATCGCTGCCCAGATCAAAATCTAATATTTTAATGTTTATGGAGTTAAGACTATGACTATGGTTAGAAAAATTGAGTTTGGCAAAATTGGCAGATTAAACTTGAAGCTGTTACTAGCTGCGCTAGTGACTTTCAGTATTACTGCGCCTGTAGGTGCTCAAGTGAAAAAAACCAACTTCGGCTTGGGTACGCCAAAAACGAGCGGTGTCAGTGGGGCGGTAAGGACAGGCGTAAATTGTCCGAAAATAGCGCTGATTACGCCAGCATCTGGGTCTAAAACTCTTTTGACTCAACCCACGCTTTTTTGGTATTTGGAAGGGAACAATTCACCTATAGATGTCACTTTGATTTTGCGTGGTCGCGATGATAGTGAGTACGGCAATAAAGCCCAAAATATTTTTACCGCTAAAGGTGAAGCAAAGAGTTCAGGTTTATATGGCTTCGCTTTACCTAAGTCTGCGCCTGCTCTCATATTAGGACAAGTACAACGTTGGGATTTGCGTATACAGTCGGCTGATTGTACTGACAGTAATTTGGTTAGGGTAAGTGCGGCGATTCAGCTTGACCAAAATCCAAAAGTGGTAACAGCGATCGCTAAATCTAGCAATGATCTACAAAAAGCCAGAATTTACAGCGAAGGTGGCTACTGGTTTGATGCGCTAAGCGCCTATGATCGTTGGCTCAAAGCCAATCCCCAAGACAGAACTGCTCTGCGGGAGCGCAATAGTGTGATTGCCAATGGCTTCCAGGACTACGAAACCCTAAGTAAAACCGAGCCAAGTTCCGTCTTAGACTTTATCAAGCTGGTGCCAGCTAAAATTGAGTCGATTACAGCGATGCCGATTGTCCTATCTGAGTTGAAACCAAATAAAGTGACTAATTAAGCTCAATTTGCTAGACGCGAAGCAACCTATATGAATATGATGTCAGCGTAGCTCCAAATCTGGCAGTTGATTATTGGCAATAGGGTTTGATTAAGGGTATGTCAGAAAAATCTAAGGATAATTTTTGGGGTGGATTTCTCTTGGGAGCGATCGTTGGGGGGACAACAGCGGCTGTGGTTACGGCAATTTTGAGTAAAAATCAAAATGACGCAGAGGCTGATCTAGAAGCAGAAAATCCAATGGCTGGCATAGCAGAGAGCAATCTCCACCACCAACCTGAAGGCGATCGCATTCGACAAAATCTGGAGCAAAAAATCGTGCAATTAAATCAAGCGATCGATGCAGTCAGTCAAGAGATGCAAGGCTCTTCTCAGAATGTGCCCAAGGGCGGTAACCCTACCACCCTAAACCAAGAAAGCTAACATCGGGAAAAGGTTAAAATATTCACAAACTAAACGAAAAATCTAAAGCCATGTCAAATACACTTGTAACCATTCTTACCACCTTAATAAACTGCATTCAAATTTACTCGGTCTTGCTGATTGTGACTATTCTGCTGTCTTGGTTTCCCCAGATTGATTGGTATAAACAGCCTTTTGCTGCCATGCGCCAAGTTACCAATCCTTTCCTAAACCTATTTCGGGGCATTATCCCGCCCATAGGCGGTATGGATTTTTCGCCAATGTTGGCATTTGTGTCCTTAAGCATCTTACAAAGTGTGCTTGCTATCCCCATTTCTTCCTACTAATTGCGATTAACTAATTTGCATAAATGTTGAGGCAATCATCTAGGATGAGCTAATGCGAAATTTGGAACAATATTCATGACCGATACATTAGATCAATTGTTAGATCCCCTTCTAGACCTAAGGGGTAAAACAGCCTTAGTTACGGGAATTGCCAACAACCGCTCGATCGCTTGGGGCATTGCCCAACAATTAAGTAAAGCTGGTGCAAAATTAGCGATTACCTATTTACCTGATGAGCGCGATCGCACCAAGGGAAAAGTTGCCGAACTGGTGGAACCGCTGTCTCCCGAACTATTGCTGCCCTGTGATGTGCAAGACGATCAAACCGTATTGGATATGTTTGCCGAAGTCGGCAAGACCTGGGAAAACCTAGACATCTTGATTCACTGTTTGGCGTTTGCGAATAAAGAAGATCTAGTGGGCGATTTTAGTAATGTCTCCCGTGAGGGTTTTAGATTGGCTTTAGAAGTAAGCGCCTATTCTCTAATTAGTCTGGCACGAGGGGCAAAGCCATTGATGCAAAACGGTGGCAGTATCGTTACCCTCACCTACATTGGCGGCGTGAAAGTGATCCCCAATTATAATGTAATGGGAATTGCCAAGTCGGCCCTAGAAATGAATGTGCGGTACTTAGCTAAAGAGATGGGTAACCAGAATATTCGGGTAAACGGTATTTCTGCTGGCCCAATTCGGACTTTTGCATCTTCGGCAGTGGGTGGAATTTTGGACATGATTCACCATGTAGAAGAAGTAGCACCGCTCAAACGCACAGTTAGCCAAATTGAAGTGGGCAATGCTGCGACTTTCCTAGCTAGTGATTTAGCCAGTGGCATTACAGGACAGATCCTTTATGTGGATGCTGGTTACGAAATTATGGCTGCTTAATTTTTTTTATTTATTACGGCGATCGCTTGACTTCTTTTTTACTTTTATGACTATTGCTATATCTCCCACCAAAATTTTCCCCAAAGCGCCTGACGATGCTAAAACCCAAGTTAGTCAATTTATGCGTGGCTTCCAGGATCGAATCAGCCAAGGCTTAGAAGCTTTAGATGGTGAAGCTAAATTTCGCGAAGATATTTGGCAAAGAGAAGAAGGTGGTGGTGGGCGATCGCGGGTGATGTCGGAAGGACGGATCTTTGAGAAAGGCGGAGTAGGATTTTCTGAGGTATACGGTCCAACTTTGCCGCCGAGTATTTTGAAGCAGCGCCCTGAGGCTACGGGACATGAATTTTATGCCACAGGCACTTCGATGGTTCTGCATCCGCGTAATCCCTATGTGCCAACCGTACATCTCAACTATCGATATCTAGAGGCGGGCCCAGTTTGGTGGTTTGGTGGCGGTTTGGATTTGACTCCTTATTATGGATTTACTGAAGATGTGCAGCACTTACACAGCACGCTTAAAGCTGCCTGTGATCTGCATAATCCTAATTACTATCGGGTATTTAAGCCTTGGTGTGATGAGTATTTTTATCTCAGTCATCGGCAAGAAACGCGGGGTGTCGGTGGGATCTTTTTTGATTACCAAGATGGCATGGGTGAACTCTATCGCGGCGATAAGCAACAGGAAGCAGCCAGAATAAGTGCGGAAATTGGCGCATTACCCCAACGTTCTTGGCAAGATATTTTTAACTTTGTGCAGGATTGCTCAGCTAGTTTTTTGCCCGCCTATGTACCGATCGCCGAAAAAAGAAATCTAATGGAATATAGCGATCGCCAACGTCAGTGGCAGCTTTACCGCCGAGGTCGTTATGTGGAATTTAATCTCGTCCATGATCGCGGCACTATTTTTGGCTTACAAACCAATGGTAGAACTGAATCGATTTTGATGTCTCTGCCGCCTTTAGTCCGCTGGGACTATGACTACCATCCAGAGCCAAATACACCCGAATCAGAACTTTATCAAACTTTCCTAAAGCCCCAAGACTGGGCAAACTATCAGGCTTAGCTTTATTCCTTTCTTATAATTTCTAGCCGATTTGGATTGTGGCGCATACTATAAAAATAACAATTAAAGGTTGCAGATGCTGATTACGAGATTTACCAAATTCCTAATAGGTGGCTTAGCTTCACTTGCCCTGGTAGTGGTTCTTATGACTGGTAGCTTACGCACCGTAAATTCTGAGCCAGTTAAAGTAATCCCAATCACTATTGAAAAAGGGAAACAAACTGCAGTCCTGGCGGGTGGTTGTTTTTGGGGAACGGAAGCCGTATTCGAGCATCTGAAAGGAGTATCGGATGTAGCTTCAGGCTACTCAGGTGGCAATGCCAAAACTGTGAACTATGAGGCGGTGAGTTCAGGGCAGACTGGACATGCAGAATCAATAAAAATTACCTACGATCCATCCCAAATATCCTATGAGCAGATTCTTAAGGTTTACTTTTCGGTGGCACACGACCCCACTCAGTTGAATCGGCAGTTTCCTGACATTGGCACTCAATATCGTTCAGCCATATTTTTCACCGATGGCGAACAGCAGAAAGCTGCCCAAGCCTACATTACGAAGTTGAATCAATCCCGTGCCTTTGCTAGGTCCATTGTAACTCAACTTGCACCGCTCAAAGAATTTTACTTAGCAGAAGCATATCACCAGAATTTTATTGCGCATAATCCAAATCATCCCTATATAGTTGCCCACGATCTACCAAAATTGCGAAACCTCCAAAAGCAGTTTCCTGAGCTTTACCAGAAATAGGTTTTTTCTGCATATTCTTCTTCATCTAGTACTACTCAAGCCTTAGTACATTAGCTATTTTCTCTAAGCATTTATTCCCAACTGCAGCTTCTCTTAATAAATCGTGACTACTCAGGACAAAAGGAATTAGACAAAAAGAGGCTTGCCAAGAAAGATATTAATAAGAGCATCCAGAATATCAAGATCCTGCTTTTTGAGCGTAGAGATGTAACCACGGATACGGGCAAAAATATTAGCGCCATTTACAGA
>JBBRVV010000118.1:0-6298 GCA_038246525.1 Pseudanabaenales cyanobacterium | reverse complement strand
TTCCGACATCTTTCTCGTTCTGGGTCACAGCGAATTGATTGGTAATTGGCGATTTGTGATTTGGGTTGCAAAGAGGAATATGCTGCCCAGTTTGCCAGTCAAGTATCAAATTATTCAGCCCAATATTTCCATCTTTTACCTGGATGAATTAGCCCAGAGGGAGACTAGATCCCTAGGAATAAGAATTATAAATCTGGTGGTTTGCGACCCTGACAAAGCGAGAGATATTGTTCCTGCCTTAATTTCAGATGCAAGAAACATGGCAGACAGTAGCACCCAGACAATGATGCTAGACTTGATTGAGACGATATTGACCTACAAATTTGCAAAACTGAGTTATCAGGAGTTGACAACAATGTTTGGATTGAGTGAGTTGAAGCAAACGCGAGTTTATCAAGAAGCTAGGGAAGAAGGTCTAGCAGCAGGAAAAGCAGAAGGAAAAGCAGAAGGAAAGGCAGAAGGAAAGGCGGAAGGAAAGGCGGAAGGAAAGGCGGAAGGAAAGGCGGAGACTAAGCTTATAATTGCCAAAAATTTTCTGAATCTTGGTATTTCTATTGAGCAGATATCAGTTGCCACAGGTCTTTCTCGATCAGAAATCGAAAAGCTGCAAAGGCAAGACTAGAGATCGAAGGTTTGACTTTTAGTTGTCGTGGGTATCGTCTGTAACCATACAAGCTTTTTATCTTGAGATTACGGCTTTCGCCAATTGCATGGCTAGAGCAATGAGTTATGATCTCTGCTAGAAATTGGCAGCCTTAACGCTCTATGCAAAACTTTCGCAACTACTACGATATTCTCGGTATTTCTAAATCTGCTTCGGTGGACGAGATCAAGCAAGCTTACCGCAATTTAGCCCGCAAGTATCACCCCGACCTCAACCCTGGGGACAAATCCGCTGAAGAAAAATTTAAGGATATTGGCGAAGCATACGAGGTATTATCCGATGCCAGCAAGCGCAGCAAATACGATCAGTTTGGCAAATATGTAGAACGAGGTGGAACTCAGCCCGGAACCAATCGTGGTTCTTACCCTCCCAACTATGATCGCGGCTACCCAAATGAGGTAGATTTTAGCCAATACAGCGACTTTCAAGAATTTGTTGACCAACTTTTGGGCAAATTTCGCACTGAGAGCCGAGAACCAGACCTCCGCAATCCGCCACCACCACGTCCCAACCCTAAACGGGACTCTGAAGCTTTGTTAAATTTGCCCCTAGAGCGTGCCTACGTTGGCGGGAGAGAGAGAATCAGATTAGAGGATGGGCGATCGCTTGAGGTAAATATGCCTGCGGGTGTAATGTCGGGGCAAAGAATTAGATTGAAAGGTCAGGGAGCTTCTGGCGGCGATCTATATTTGAAAATCAGCCTTGATTCCCATTCTTTTTATATTCTAGATGGCTTTAATATTCGCTGCCAATTACCCATTTCTGCCAGTGAATCGGTCTTGGGTACTCAGGTGGAAGTGCCGTCATTGGGGGGATTAGTAAAGTTGAGTATTCCTGCGGGAGTGCGATCAGGTCAACAGTTGCGTTTGGCTGGAAAGGGCTTCCCCAAGGGCGATAGTACATTTGGCGATCAGTATGTGGAGATTCAAATTGTGGTACCGAAAAAGCCATCAAATCGTGAACGTGAGCTGTACGAGCAACTCTTAAAGGTGCAATCATTTGATCCTAGGGAAAATTTAGTCAAAGCCGAAGCCAAGCCATAGAGTTAAACCATAGATTATGGAACCAGCAAAATATTTTCTGTCATAACGGGTCTAGTTTTATAGGATAATTACATACTGTAAATTTCAAATTTTTCTACCAATGCGAATGCTTAGGCGCCTTTCGGGGCAGATCAACGACAACACTCAATTTCTTGCGGCGATTGATTGGGTAGTTAGGCTTGTAGCAAAGGTTTTAGCTGTGGCTATGGTACTTGTTACCTTAATATCTGTGATAGATCTGGTATATACGCTGCTCAGAGACTTACTTGAACCGACTAAGCCTTTTTTTGGTACAGATATTTTGAAAGTATTTGGGCTATTTTTGAATGTCCTAATTGCAATTGAAATCTTAGAAAATATCACCGCTTACCTAAAAAAACATACGATTCAGCTTGAGTTGGTAATTGCTACTTCCCTCACAGCGGTGGCGCGAAAATTAGTAATTTTTGACTCTAAGGTAGGAGGTAGTGATCTAAATGGGCTAGCATTTGCCATTTTGGCTTTGAGCGTTAGCTATTGGATCATTTATGGGATCAATCGAGTCGCAAAAGACTAGAATGGTAGAATTAAAAATAAACTGATCATTAAATCTATAAATAAAGTTATGACTCCATCTTTAGTAGGCTTTTTTTGGAGTATTGGTTACGCTGTTGCCTTTGTGGTTTTGGTCACGGGCGCACTATTTGTGATTAGCCAGAAGGATAAAATTATTCGCCGTGGTTAGGTTTGATTGAGATTTAGTTGAGATTCAAGCAAGGAGAAATGGCACGGAATGATTAACATTGGCGGCAATCCGCTCATGATCTTATTAGCTATTGTGGCTGCCTTGGGGGGAGTCGGTCTTTACTTTGTGCGAAACTTCAAGCCTGAGTTGTCTAGAGACCATGATGTTTTCTTCTCGGCGATCGCTTTGGTATATGGCGTAATTTTGCTGGGATTCAATTTTCGGATGGAGATTACTACTCAGCTTGCCCAAGTTTTGGTAGTAGGTTTTGCGGGTTGGTTTGCAGTAGAGTCATTGATCTTGCGCCAGGCATTATCCGAGCAGGCAAGGCGATCGCCATCTAATCCCTTTGAATCAGAGCCTGATGATCAACCAGTTAAGCCCAGAAACAACAACCCCAGCTATGGCTATCGTGTAGAACTAGACCCACGAAGGGAGATAACTGATCAGCCAGACAGCTCGCGGCGAATGCGTAGTGTTGCGGCTGATGCCTCTGAGCTTGGAGGTGATGTGCGTGGTAGAACTAGAAGAGATGAAAGGGGTTCCCGTAGGCGCACTTCTCCAGCTAATACTGATCTAGCTAATGATGAAATTATTGATGTAGGAATCGAAGAAATTCAAGATCTGCCCACTCGAACGGGACGTAGCGAGCGCCGTCGGGGGAAGCCAGCAAATGATCCCGATCTTTCCACCAACTTATCCGCCGAGAATGGATCCGAAGGTTCTAGCGCATCTTTTAATCAAGCTAACCAGGAAGATCAGCCAGATAGTTCTCGTCGTCGCCGTTCTCGTAACCCGCGTTCTAGTTCTAATGCAGGGAATGATTTTGGTGACTTCTAATTTGATTTACATTTGATTTACATTTGATTTACCATAGCTGGCAATGGATGGCATAATTAAGACTTAGGAACATCAGGCAAAATTGTGAGCTACTGCATTAACCCTAGCTGTGTCACCCCAGAAAATACGCCTCAGGATAGTATCTGCCGTAATTGTGGTATTACCTTGATGCTACGCGATCGCTACCGAGCATCTCGTCCGTTGGGTAAAGGCGGTTTTGGTGCTACTTTTCTAGCCGCAGATATGGGGTTACCTGGTCACCCTTCCTGTGTGATTAAGCAATTGCGCCCAAATACTCAGTCTTCCAGCGTGATGCGAATGGCAAGGGAATTGTTTGAGCGTGAAGCTTTTACCTTGGGCAAGATTGGTAACCATCCTCAGATTCCTCGTCTTTTGGACTTTTTTGAAGAAGGCGGAAATTTTTATTTAGTTCAAGAATATGTGGAAGGAGAAACGCTCAAACAGGAGTTAGAGCGGCGCGGTAAATTTAATGAAATTGAAATTCGCAAAATCTTCTCAGAGTTATTACCAGCCCTAGGATTTATCCACGAAAATGGCGTAATCCATCGTGATATTAAACCCGCTAATATTATTCGTCGCAAACAAGATGGGCAATTAGTATTAATCGATTTTGGCGCTGTTTCTACTCAAGTGAATCGTTCTCCGAGCCATAGTGAAGAAGATCCTGGCGAAATGTTGACTAATTTTGCGATCGGTACGCCTGGTTTTGCCCCGCCCGAACAAATGGCAATGCGTCCAGTGTTCTCTAGCGATCTCTATGCCATGACTATGTGCTGTCTTTATTTAATGACTGGCCGGTCACCGAAGGATTTTGCCCATGATCAGTTCACAGGTCAAATTGATTGGCGATCGCAGGTTAGTCTTTCAGCGGATTTAGCCATCGTAGTTGATAAATTATTAGAGCAGTCTGCTGCCACGCGCTATCGTACTGCTAACGAAGTAATTGAAGCCTTAGCCAACCGCTCGCCTGAAGTGATCGCTAAAAATAATGACTACAGCTATCGAAATAATCAAAGTAGTCGAAGCATAGATATTCAAAGCACAATTCAAGCGATCCCTGAAAAGGTGGATTTGCCCCAGAGGGCAGGTCGTTGGCATGTCTCTGGAGTTGGGCAGGTAACCCGCGATCAAACTAGAGGAACTAAAGAATTAAAGGGTGGCAGGAAAATTATTGCTGAATACAACCACGGCAAACGAAATTTTGCTAGCCAAGATCATACTAAAATCACTTTGGCAGGGGCAAACTTAGTAGGAATTGTAATGAGCCGATCGCGCCTAGCTGAAGCCGATTTTTGTCAGGCTAATCTAACCAATGCTAGTTTTCAGGGGGCAATTATGACCTCAGCTAAGCTGAACGGCGCAAATCTACGCGGCGCAAAACTATCCCGAACAATTTTAAATAAGGCTGACTTAGGCGGAGCTTGTCTCGATCAAGCGGATCTAAAAGAGGCTAATTTGCAAGGAGCTTATATGAGCAAAGCTGACTTGTCGGGGGCAGATCTAAGCAGTGCCAACCTTAAGGGTGCTTACTTGAAACAGGCAAATCTGCGGGGTGCAAACCTTTGTGGTGCAGACTTGACAGGTGCCCAAGTATCTTCTGAACAACTAGCTACAGCTAAAACAAATTGGAGCACCATTCGTCCCGATGGCGGCAAACGACTTTTTTAATTGGTTCTACTAACTTAGACTTGCAAAGCTATAGGGCTTAGACTTGCAAAGCTATAGGGCTTAGACTTGCAAAGCTACGGGGCGGCGATCTAGGGTGGCATCGTACTCAGCCTTGACAATTAAAGAAGTACCAGTCATCTCAACTGGTTGAGCCAGTTCTAAAATATCTAAAATCGTTGGGGCAATATCCGCTAATCTGCCGCCCGATCTGAGTTTGACCTCTCCTCCATGCCCTGGGATTTTGATCCCCTCACCTTCAATCAGGATAAAAGGTACGGTATTAGTGGTGTGGGCAGTCCAGGGATTATGATGTTCGTCCCACATATACTCGGCATTACCATGATCAGCTGTAATTAGGGCTGTGCCACCTGCTTGATTAATCCTAGGAATTAGTTTGCCCAAACATTGATCAACTGCATTGATTGCTTCAATAGTGGCTGCGTAGTTACCTGTATGTCCCACCATGTCTGGGTTAGCGTAGTTAATCACAATCAATGAATAAACATTTTGCTCAACCGCCGCGATCGCGAGATCGGTTACTTGGGGTGCAGACATTACTGGTGCTTGGTCATAGGTGGCAACGCCAGGACTATTTACCAGTTTGCAATCTTGACCTGGATTTGGCTCTTCATTACCGCCATCAAAAAAGTAAGTGACATGGGCATATTTTTCGGTTTCTGCTAGGCGAAATTGTTTTAATCCTTGGGCAGCAATTACTTGACCTAGTAAATTGTTGAGATTTTGGGGCGGGAAAGCAATCTCAGTATGGGGCAGACTAGAGTCATATTGAGTAAAAGAAGCAAAGTGCAGATTTGGGATCAAAGTCCGTTCAAAACCCTTGAAGTCTCTAGAAATAATAGCCTGGGTCAGTTCCCTTGCCCGATCGGGTCGAAAGTTGCAGAAAATTACCGCATCATGGCTAGCGATCGCCCCAGGTGCAATTCTCACAGGTGGAATAAATTCATCGGTTAGGTTTTGGTGGTAAGCCTTTTCTAGTACTTCCAATGCCGATTGAGCCGAAATCTCGCGGCCATCTACCATCACCTCATAAGCCTTTTGCACCCGATCCCAGCGCTTGTCACGATCCATCGCAAAGTAGCGCCCAGAGACAGTCACAATCTGTCCGATCCCCAGCGTAGCGATTTGAGCTTCTAAAGCTTGGATATATTTGATCCCGCTATGGGGTAGGGTATCTCGTCCATCGGTAATAGCGTGAATACATACCTGGCTAATTTGTTGTTGCTTTGCCAGATGCAACATCGCTACCAGATGATTAATATGGGCATGAACGCCGCCGTCGGAACAAAGGGCAATTAAGTGCAATTTACCGTTATTTAA
>JBBRVV010000117.1:0-6351 GCA_038246525.1 Pseudanabaenales cyanobacterium | reverse complement strand
TGCCGCACAGTCAGGAGAACGAACAGAGTTTGTAGATGCTAGGACTGGAATAATCCCAAGTAGTCCTATCAGCATCCTCAGTAGTTTTTATGGTTGGAGAGATGAATCCGATCCTGCTTCAGCAACACAATCAAAAGAAATCATGGAATCAACTGGAATTAAACCGCCGGAAAAGTACGTAGAAGCGCAAGGGTGGCTCAGTAATGGTGATGGTACGGTAAGATTGACAAACAGATCGTCTGAAGTAGTTCCATACGCTTCCTGGACACAAGCTTCTTGCCGCCGTTCTCAACCGTCTTAAAACAAACATAAGGTTTCTAACCAAAAGCAGCAGTCTGGGCTGTTTTGGTTAGAAACTCATCAACTATAAGTAAGAAAGTTGCTTTTGCTTCCACTATTATAATCTGCAATTATGCCAATTTTCCAGTGCTTAAATGTGTTTGGAGCAACGATATTTTTAACAACTTTGAACCCAACACTTGATCCTGTGCTAGCACAAGCAGTAACTCCAAATCAAATTCCAGAGCAAATTCCAACAATACAAGAACCTCAAAAAGTTCCATCTACCCTACCTCCAAAAGAAGAACCAATATTAGAACCTCCCTCAATAGAGACAATTCCTCCTGAAATGCATGAGGAAAATAAGTTAACTTTCAGAGTTAAGCGCTTCGTATTTGAAGGCAATACAATATTTAATAATGAGCAACTAGAGGCAGTAGTTGCTCCTTTCACAGGAAGAGAAATCACTCTTTCTGAATTGCTAGAAGCTCGGACAGCAGTCACCAATTTTTATGTAGAACGCGGTTATATCACTTCTGGAGCCTTTTTGCCAGTTAAGGGAAATCAAACTATTAAGCCAAATGGGGCAGTAGTTACTATTCAAATAGTTGAAGGTAAGTTGGAGAAAATTAATATAATAGGCGGCTCACGATTGCAAAATTATATTCTTTCGCGCTTGCCAAACCCGAATGAAGTGATTAATAAAAATCGCATACTTGAAGCTTTACATCTGCTACAATTAGACCCCTTATTTGAGACAATCTCTTCAGAATTGATAGAAGGTTCTTCGTTAGACGAATCTCTTTTAGAACTTAAAATAAAAGAACGAAAACCGTTTAAGATTGAAGCTATTTTGGACAACTATCGCTCACCTGCCAGCGGCAGTTTTCAACGTAGAGTTGAATTGACCCACGCCAACCTGCTTGGACTAGGAGATCGCCTAAGTCTGGGATATAGAAACACTAATGGTAGCAACACCGCAACAGCTAGCTACTCTATTCCCGTCAACTCACAAAACGGTACTGTACAGTTCTTCTGGGCAAATAGTTCAGCCAACATTATCGAACGTCCTTTTAGTAGTTTGGATATTCTTTCTGATGCCCGTGCTTACGAACTAACTTTCCGACAACCAATACTACGAAGAGCTACTGATAAAACATTCTACGAATTTGCCTTGGGATTGACGGCTTCCCGCCTCGAAAGTGAATCATCTATTGATAACACCCCTTATCCGTTAACTTCTGGGGCCGACTCTCAAGGACGCACACGAATTTCCGCTGTGAGATTTTTTCAGGAGTGGATTAAGCGCGATATAAAAGGAGCTTTATTATTACACTCTCAATTCAACTTAGGCATAGGTGCATTAGATGCCACGATCAATAATTCTGCACCTGATGGTCGTTTTTTTGCTTGGCAAGGTCAAGCAGCATGGTTACGGCGTTTAACTAGCGATACAACCTTGGTGGCGAGGGCAAATCTCCAGTTAGCAGACAGACCCCTTGCCGCATTGGAACAAATTAGTTTAGGCGGAGCAACGACTGTACGTGGTTATCGTGAGAATAGTTTTGTGACTGATAACGGATTTCTCTTGTCAACTGAATTACGTATTAGAGCTTGGGCAGGAGAAGGGGGAGAATTACAGGTAATTCCCTTTTTCGATTTTGGGACTGCTTGGAACAACGATGGCGCTAATTTAAGCGAAACAGAAGAATTTACAGGCACTTTAGCGTCTGTAGGCTTGGGTTTGCAGTACCAGTTAAGCGATCGCTTTAATGCCCGTCTTGACTGGGGAGTTCCTTTATTTTCGATTGATACAAATACAGATTCTCGAACATGGCAAGAAAACGGAGTTTATTTTTCCATCGGCTATCGGCTATTTTAAAATACTTGTGTTTGGGGCTATCTTTGATGTTGCTTATTATTTTATGCAATCAAAAAGCTCAATCCCAGACCAATCTAAATTCCAAACGATCTCATGCACAAATCCTCACAGAAAAGGGATACGAACAACTACATCAGGGACAAGCTGAAGCAGCTTTACAAACTTGGGAATTTGCTTATCACGCTTACAAACAATTAAACGACTCTGATGGGATGACTGGTAGCTTAATCAACCAGAGCCTAGCATTTCAAGCGCGTGGTTTTTATCCTCGCGCTTGCCAGGCTCTAACCCAAGCCCTAGAATTAGAAAATTGGCTTTGTACTATTTCAGTTCAAGAAAGGCAATACTCTTTGAAAGAATCTCAAGAGCGATTGAGCCGGATGTTGCAAAAGCAAGCGATGCGAAAAGTGCAGGTAATCGGACTTCGCAATCTAGGCGATGTGTTACGAATGCTTGGTAGTCCAGAAGCTTCTTCTGTTGTATTGAAAAAAGCTTCTGCAATAGGTAAAAGCCTTGCTTTAGAATCAAATTTTAATAATCAATTGTTATTGAGTCAAGCAAACACAGAGCGCACCCTTTATAGCCAAGCTAAAAATAGATATCAGATCACGGATGACCCTGGAGCCAAACAAGAAGCTCTCATAACAGCTAAAGCCAAAATTAAGTCGGCTAGGGAGTTTTATCAAAAGGTGCAAGGTGTCTCTGTACTGCAAGCACAATTAAATCAATTAAGTTTATTGTTAGAAATAGAGAAGTGGACAGCGCTAAAAAATGCAGATATTAGCAACAGAAGGCAGCTTCAAGATTTAGTCAAACAATTATCGACGACACCACATCAGTTTGAGCAACTCCCGGCGATTGAATCCATCTATGCTAAACTTAACTTGGCTCAGAGTTTAATACAAATCGCCGCAGATGAGAAGTTGAAACAACTTCTTTTCACTAATGGCGAAAACCCGTTGGAAACAGCATTGCCCATCGCTCAACAAGCCCGTTTATTGGCTCAACAATTAAACAATGAACGAGCAGAATCCTATGCTTCAGGAACCATTGGCAACATCCATAACTCTCTAGGACAAGAGCTGGAATCTAAAAAATATTTAGAAGAAGCAATGGGACTAGCCCAATCAATACAAGCTTGGGATATTGCTTATCAGTGGCAATGGAGATTAGCACACTTGTATCAAGTTAATCAGAATATTGATAAAGCAGTCAAGTACTACAAGGCTGCTATCAGTAGCCTTGACCAAGTTCGAGGTAGTATTTTAGCTGTCAATACTGAGATTCAGTGGGAATTTAAAGAAAAAGTTGAACCTGTATATCAGGAATACATGGAGCTAATTTTATCTCAAGATCAGCCCAACTTAAAACAAGCAGTCAAAATCCAGGAAAAGCTCAAGCTAGCTGAATTAGAGACTTTTCTACAATGTGGCAAACTTCCAGCCATTTCTTTACTAAATGATAGCAAATTAAAGGAATTACCACCGACAATATATTTAATTAAATTAAGAAATATAGCCAAGGTAATTGTCCGAACTCCACAGGGTGTATTTTATCAACATTCTCTAGATCCTCAATTGCTTATTAACAGTATTTATAGTTTAACTATTGGTGTTCAAAATAAGGAAATTACTGGAATTCACCAATCTAATTTACTCATTTACTCTCAAACTATTTACAATTTGCTGTTTGCACCCATCAAAAAATATCTGCCTCATTCAGGAACTTTAATATTTGTCCTAGATACTTATTTTCAAAATTTACCTGTTAGTATGTTACACGATGGGGAAAATTATTTAATAGAATATTATAATATTGCAACCTCTCCAAGTTCTGATTTTTGGCAAAGTCCAGCTTTGAAATCAAATAATTTAATTACATTAATTGCTGGTATTTTTAAGGAAAGTCCTAGTTTAAAAAATTCATTGGTTCCTAAAAACTTTCAGATTTTGCCGGAAGTAGAAAAAGAAATAGCTAACATTAAAGAAAGCACTGCTTCTCCATTAGTACTAGCCAATGCCGAATTCACCAGAGATAGCTTTCAACAAAAAATCGAGAATAATCTGCTGACAGTAGTTCATCTCAGCACTCACGGTCAGTTTAGCTCTGACTCCGAGAAAACTTTTGTTTTGGCTTGGGACGTTCCCGTAGCTGTTCGGGAACTAAGATTTTTGCTAAAAACCGAACGCTCTGGGATTGATTTACTTGTCTTGAGCGCTTGCCAGACAGCGAAGGGGGATAGGCGCTCTGCTTTGGGAATTGCTGGTATAGCGGTTCAGGCAGGAGCGCGAAGTACGGTCGCCAGTTTATGGGTAGTTGAAGCCGAATCTACTGCTTTGCTGATGAAAGAATTCTACAAGGGCTTGAAAAATGGTATGACTAAAGCCGAGGCACTAAGACTTGCACAATTGAAATTGATATCTAATCCTAAATATGAGAATCCTTACTTTTGGTCGGGATTTATTCTTGTCGGTAATTGGCTTTGAAGCGATAATTCTAGTCCTGTTTGCGCCTTAGCTAATTCAATCACATTGCCTCTAAGCTTTGCATACTCGATCGCCATCCTATATTCGCGGCTTGCCTCTTCTGGTAAGCCTACATCCAGATAGCGATCGCCTAGCACTCGATAGATAGTAGGATTTTGAGTTCTTGCTTTGATCCGCTCCTTCAAAACCTTAATTGCTTCACTGAGCAAGTCGTTTGCTTTATATACATAATTAAGGTCTATAGCTAGTTCATCTGGATGTAATTTTAGACTTTGAATCCCCTCAATAATAACTTTTATCTGCTGCGCTTTTTGAGGATGTAATATCATCAAGATTGAGGAGCTAACAATAAACTTTTGTTCCGCCATTTTAGCAAGTACATTTATCTGGGAAATAGTTCCAGGTTGCATAGCTGGCTGCTCTTGAGGGTAAGGCAATGAAGTTGGATTCACTTCCTTTGACCAATCAACTCCTGGACCTTTGATTTGCACTATGTAGCCGATAGCATTCGGCACAGGAGTCCAAGACAGCGCAGGGCGAGGATTTAAGATTAAAGGACTATAAGGAGTGATTAACGTTGGCGTATTTTCATCCTCTTCTAGCCCCCTAGTCCTGAAGCAATTAAATCTTTTTCCGCGGATACAAACCTGAGCTTGGTTATTGGAAATAAGTGAGCATTGTTCATCAATAATGCCGCTCTTAAGTTGTAAAATATTTCCCTTTCCATAACACAAGACTTCTACTGTAGTACCGTTTGCTGGTTGCAGATGATCTTCTTTGCAAGCTTGGCTTCCTGCTGCCAAGCGAATATCACCTTTAATAATACGAGCTACGGGCTGACACACAAGCTCTCTTAAATTGCCTGTTGCTACTGGTTGGCGCTGCCCCCACGCAATACTAAAGTTTGAAAGAAGTAGTATTAACGTAATCGCTGCAACTTGGAATTCAAAAACTTTTTTTTCTATCTTTATTATTGATTTTGGCGCAGGCTGCATCACACTTATCAAGCTATTTGGAGTTTGATTGACAGCATACCGAAATAGCGTATCCGGGTCAATTCTCCTTAAAAATCCGCTGTAATACTTGCTGCCTCCATTCCTGTACCTCTGGCAGACCTGAAACTGCTATCAGGCAGACTTCCCAATATATTTTAGCTTTGCTCAAGTTACCTACTGCTTCATACGTCTGCGCTAGTAAGCAGTAGGCATCTACTCTTTGCGAGTCTAGTTTCACTGATTTTTGTAAGTAATCTTCCGCTTCCACATAGCGCTGCTGCTTGAATCTTGCCCAGCCTAAATTTTTGTACAGTCCGGCTTGCCATTCAGGATTTTTGGTACGACTTAAACCTTGAATTACAAGTGTTGCCGCCTCAGAATATTTTTCTTGTCTGTTCTTTATCCGCGCTAAATTGCTAACAGCATTCATTGCTTGGTTATCACTATACTGAATCGCTAATTTGTACTGCTGCTCTGCCAAGCCATATTGTCCTTGGTCATCATAAAAATTTCCTAGCCCATAACGTGCCTCCCAACTATTGGGCTGAAGTTTAAAAGCTTTCTCGTAGTTCTCAGTTACACATTTAATATCATAAAGTTCTTGACAAGCTAGTGCCAAATTGCTATATAGTGCTACATCTGTGGAATTATATTTTGCAGCTAGTTCATAATATTTTCTAGCTATTTTAGGATCATCTAAATGACGAGA